>NZ_JAJEPW010000054.1:0-19422 GCF_020687045.1 Brotocaccenecus cirricatena | reverse complement strand
CCGTGAGGAGCTCCTCACGGCGGCGCTGGAGGGCCAGATTCTCGTCCCGGATGGCGTGGATGGCAGGCACCGGGTCCCGGCCCCCCTTCAGGGCCCTGGTGATGATCTGGCTCATGGTGCCGCGCAGGCGGCGGTCGATGTCCGCCAGCTCCGGCTCCCGGGCAAACAGCTGCTGCTGACGCTCCCGGAACTGCCGGGCCCGGCGCTGCTTATCCTCGTCAAAGCGGGCCATGGCCCGGCTGAGAATTTTTCCGTCGTAGGGCATGGGGTTCCCTCCTTTACCGCTTTATATTACCACTTCATGTATTTTTCCATGCGGGAGTTGTCCTGATCCGGCTTGTCCGGCTTCGGGGACGGCTGGGCGGGCTTTCCGGCGTCGCCCTGCTGGACCTCCTCCGGCGTGTGCCAGCCGTTTTCGTGCCAGCGGCGGAGGATGCCGTTGAGATACCGCCACTCCAGCTGTTTTTTATAGAATATGGTCTTGTCGTAGGCCAGGGCCACCGTTTCCGGCGGGAAGCCCTTGTCCATCCAATCGGAGATGTACTTTTCCTCGCTGGCCACCGGGCGGCGCTGGCCCAGGCCCAGCACCTGCATATAGGCGGACTGGCCCTGCTGTCTGTCCCGCCAGGTTTTCAGATAGTGGGCGGCGCTGTCCTGGTCGAACAGGCCCTGGCGGGCCCAGTAGTAGCCCTCCTTCTCGATCTGGCGCAGGGTGGGGCGGCGGCCGGGGCCGTAGCGCTCCTCGGACCGGGTGATGCAGTGGTTCACCAGCAGATAGATCACGTCCGCCGGCATGCCCAGGTCGTCATACAGCCCTGCCAGCACCTGCAGGTCGGCGGTTTTCAGCTTGCGGCCCAGCTTCTCCTCCACCTGGGGGATCAGCATCCGGAAGGAGCGGTCGTCCTCCAGAAGGGCCGCCAGGTCCTGGGCGCTGTATACCGGGCGCTCCTCCGCCGGGGCCGGAGGCGGCGTCTCCGCCGGGCGCTGGATCAGGCCCAGCCGCTGCAGGCCCGTTTCCGCCGCGTTCAGCCGCAGCTGGCTCCAGCGCAGCCGGGACTGCAGCTCCTGCTCGGTGATGCCCCGGTCCGCCCGCATCAGAAGCAGGTATAAAAGCGCGGCGTCGCCGTCGCCGTTTTTCACCAGGCGGTCCACCTGGTCCGCCGTCAGCACGATGCTGGGGTCATTTTCCCGCAGGATATAGCCGCTCATAGCCGCGCCCTCCCTTCTGTTTCCTTCGGAACCCCTTTATTTTACACGAAATCCCCCGGTTCGTAAAGCCGCCCAGGCAGGTTTTTCACAAAATTCTCCTTTTCGGCAGAAAAGGCTTTTCCCGGCGGGATTTTGTGGTATAATGGATTCTGTATCGGTATGACTCTTTTTGCGGTTTACATAAATAGGAGGACGACATGGCAAATAAGGTGACAATGAACATCTGCGGCCAGGAGTATACCCTGGTGGCAGACGAGAGCGCGGCATATATGGAGAAGGTAGGCGCACTGGTGGACGAGAAGATGCGCCAGGTGCTGGATGCCCTGCACGTGAGCCAGACGGACGCGGCGGTGCTGGCGGCGGTGAACCTGGCGGATGAGCTGCTGAAAAATCAGGCGGCGGCGGAGAATCTGCGCCGCCAGGTGAAAAACTATCTGGACGAGGCCACTCAGGCCAAGAATGAGGCCTCGGAGCTGAAGCGCCAGCTGTTTAAGGCCCAGCAGGGCCGGGGCCAATGATGGAGCTGCTGAGCCCCGCCGGGGGCTGGGAGGCCATGGTGGCCGCCGTGCAGAACGGGGCAGACGCCGTGTACATGGGCTTCGGCGGGCTCAACGCCCGGCGCAGCGCCCGGAATTTCACGGACGAGGAGTTCCGGGAGGCCGTGGCCTACTGCCATCTGCGGGGGGTGAAGGTGTATCTGACCCTGAACACCCTGGTGACGGACCGGGAGCTGCCTGCCGCCGCCGAGGCCCTGAAAAAAGCCTCGGACATGGGGGTGGACGCCATTCTCATCCAGGACTGGGGCATCTGGCGGCTGGCCCGGGAAATTGCGCCCGATGTTCCCCTCCACGCCAGCACTCAGATGAGCCTGCACACCCTGGGCGGGGCGTGCCGGGCGGCGGAGCTGGGCCTGGAGCGGGTGGTGCTGGCCCGGGAGCTGAGCCGCCGGGACATCCACACCATAACCCGGGGCTGTCCCGCGGAAATCGAGGTGTTCGGGCACGGGGCCCTGTGCATGTGCTACTCGGGTCAGTGCGAAATGAGCGCCGTGATCGGCGGACGCAGCGGCAACCGGGGAGCCTGCGCCCAGCCCTGCCGCCTGCCCTACGGCGTCAACGAAAAGACCGCCGGAGGCCATCCCCTGAGCCTGAAGGACGCCAATCTGGCGGACTATGTGCAGGAGCTGAAACAGATGGGCGTGGCGTGTCTGAAGCTGGAGGGCCGCATGAAGCGGCCGGAATATGTGGCGGTGATCACGGGAATCTATCGCCGTCTGCTGGATGAGAAGCGGGGACCCAGCCGGGAGGAGTCCCGGCAGCTGGAGGCCGCCTTCTCCCGCAGCGGCTTCACCGACGGATACTATAAGGGGCGCACCGGGCCGGAGATGTTCGGCACCCGGCCGGAGAACGCCCCGGAGCCCAAGGAGCTGTTTGCCCGGGCCAAGGCCGGGTACAGCAGGGAGGACAGCCGCCGGGTGCCGGTGGACATGGTCTGCACCCTGCGGGCCGGGGAGCCGGTATCCCTGACGGCCAGCGCCGGGGGACACGTCGTCCGGGCGGAGGGTCCCACCCCGGAGGAGGCCCGGAACCGGGCTCTGACGGCGGAGGAATTGCAATCCCGGCTGGAGAAAACCGGCGGCACCGTGTTCCGGCCCCGGGAAACCCGGGTGGAGCTGGAGGAGGGGCTGATGCTGCCGGCCAGCGCCGTGAACGCCCTGCGGCGGCAGGCTCTGGAGGGCCTGGAGGCCGCCCTGGCCCAGCCGCCGGTGCGGCGGACGGGTACCCCCTCTCCCCTGCCCCAGGCCCAGCCGGGGCCTGACGCGCCGGTGCTGACCTGTTCGATTATGCGGCCGGAGCAGCTGACGGAGCCCCTGGCCCAGTGCGAGACGGTGTATGTTCCGGCGGAGCTTCTGGAAAAGATTGACCTGAACCGCTGGGCGGAGATGACCCATATCTGCGCCGTTCTGCCCCGGATTTTTCGGACGGAGGACCAGGCGGCGCTGCGGGCCCTACTGCAGCGGCACCGGCAGAAGCTCTCCGCCGTGGCCATCGGCAATCTGGGGCATCTGCCCATTACCGAGGGGCTGGGTCTGCCTCTGTGGGGGGACCTGGGGCTGAATCTTTTCAACAGTGAGTCCCTGCTGTTCTGGAAGGAACTGGGGCTGGAGGCCGCCGCCGTGTCCATGGAGCTGCGGTGGCAGCAGATCCGGGACCTGCGGAAGGTTCTGCCCTGCGAGGCGGTGGTATATGGCCGCCTGCCGCTGATGATCATGGAAAACTGCGTCATCCGCAATCAGCTGGGCTGCCGGGACGCCGGGCGGGACTATGCGGACCGCTCCCCTGCCTGCCGGTGCGGCCAGGAGAATGTCCTGGTGGACCGCACCGGGGCGCAGTTCCCCCTGGTGGGCCAGTGGGGCCACCGGTGCGAGATCGAGAACAGTAAGGTGCTGTTCCTGGCGGATAAGCCGGAGTGGCGGCAGCTGGGGCTGACCCGGGCGCGGCTGCGGTTCACCACGGAGCCGCCGGAGGAGTGCGCGCGGGTGCTGCGGGCCTATCAGGGCCGCAGCGACTACCGGCCGGACCAGCTGACCCGGGGGCTGTTCTACCGGGGCGTGGAATAAATACGCCCGGTTATCAACCTTTACAATCTTTTCACAGTTTGTTTTCATATTCAATAGGAGCAAGTGGTACAATGGAGCTTAAAATCAAGGCGGTGTCGCCGAAAATAGGCCGGGAGTTCCCGCTGCCCCAGTATAAGACGGCGGGAGCGGCAGCCATGGACCTGTGCGCGTGCATGGAGGAGGACGTGACCCTGGCCCCGGGCCAGCGGATGGGCATCCCCACAGGGATCGCCATTGCCCTGCCCTCCCCGGACTATGCGGCCCTGGTGTTTGTGCGCAGCGGCATGGGGTTCAAGCACGGGATCGGCCTGAGCAACGGCGTGGGCGTTATCGACAGCGACTATCGGGGGGAGATCTCTGTGGGGCTGGTGAATCTGTCCGGGGAGGACTATACCATCCGGCCCGGGGACCGCATCGCCCAGCTGATGGTGGTGCCGGTGGTGCGGCCGGAGCTGGTGCAGGTGGACGCGCTGGACGAGACGGAGCGGGGCGCAGGCGGCTTCGGCTCCACCGGGAGGTGAGGCCATGGCAAGGATCGTGCTGGCCTCCGGTTCCCCCCGGCGGCAGGAGCTGCTGACCCGGATCGGCATCCGGGATTTCACCGTGCGGGTGCCTCAGGTAGAGGAGTGGTATCCCCAGGGCCTGACGCCCCCGGAGATCGTGTCGTATATCAGCCGGGAGAAATCCCAGGCGGTGCCGTCGGAGGAGGACGAGATCGTCATCACCGCCGACACCATGGTGTTTCTGGACCAACAGCGGCTGGGAAAGCCCAAGGATGAGGCGGACGCCCTGCGGATGCTGACGGACCTGGCGGGGCGGCGGCACACGGTGTGCACCGGGGTTACCCTGCGGCAGGGACAGCGGTCCCTGACCCGGGCCCAGTCCACGGACGTGTATTTCCGGCCCGCCGGCCGGGAGGAGCTGACGGCCTATATCCGGGGCGGCGAGCCCATGGACAAGGCCGGGGCCTACGGCGTGCAGGGCCAGGGGGCCCTGCTGGTGGAGCGCATCGACGGGGACTTTTTCAACGTGATGGGTCTGCCGGTGCTGCTGCTGAGCCGGATGCTGGCGGAGTTCGGCGTGACGCTGCTGTGACCAGTTTATCAAAAAAGGCTTTTTTGATAAACTCGACGATAAGGAATACGCTATGAAACGATTTTTTCAGAAAAACGGCATTATGATGCTGGCCGCTGTGGTGGTGGTGGCGGTGGGGCTGTGTATCGCCAGCGCCGTCAGCAACCAGACGGGCTTTTTGCAGAACGCCGCCGGGGTGGTCACCTATCCCTTCCGGGCGGCGGGTTCCGCCGTGGCCGGATGGTTCCAGAACATCGGCCAGCGATTCGAGACGGTGGAAGCCCTGCGCCAGGAGATCGAGGAGCTGCGCAAGGAAAACGCCCAGCTGAAGGAGGATGCGCGTCAGGCCAAGACCGACAGCGAGGAGAACCAGCGGCTGCGGGACCTGAACGGTCTGCGGCAGCAGCGGCGGGACTTCACCTTTGAGGCGGCCCGGGTCATCGAGCGCAGCACCTCCAACTGGTCCAGGACCCTGACCCTGAACAAGGGCACCGGCCTGGGCGTGGCCATCGGCGACTGCGTGGTGGATCAATACGGCTATCTGGTGGGAGTGGTCACCGAGGCGGGCGCCAACTGGTGCACCGTGACCACCATCCTGGACACGGATTCCCAGCTGGGGGCCCTGGTGTTCCGCACCGGCGAGGTGACGGTGGCCATGGGGGACCTGGCCCTGATGGGGCAGGGAAAGCTGAAGCTGTCGTACCTGGAGGGGGAATCCAGCCTCATCAACGGCGACATGATCGTCACCTCCGGCCTGGGAGGCTACTATCCCTCGGGACTGGTCATCGGCTCCGTGGAGGAGATTAAAACCGATGACAACGGCTTGACCCGCTACGCCACCATCGTCCCCAAAACCGATATCACCCAGCTGGTGGAGGTGTTCGTGATCACGGACTTCACCATCGTGGATTGAGAGGAGCGGCCATGAATCAATCCATGAACCAACGGGATATGTTCTTCAAATGGCTGTACTACGCCGGGGCGGTGCTGCTGCTGGTTCTGGTGCAGTCCCTGGTGCTCAACCGCATCTCCGTGTGGGCGGTGCACCCGTTTCTGCCGCCGGTGATCGCCGGGATCATGGCCATGCTGGAGGGTCCCGCCGAGGGGGCCGTGTTCGGCGGCATCTTCGGCCTGCTGTGCGACCTGACTATGCCGGGGGTCATCCCGTGCTTCTATACCCTGGCGTTTCTGGCGGCGGCGCTGCCGGCGGCGATGATCGCCAAGCGGCTTCTGAGCCAGGGATTCCTGTGCGCCGTTCTGTGCGCGGCTCTGGCCCTGGTGATCACGGACCTGCTGCACACGGTGCTGCTGACCTTCCGGCAGGGGGTGGAGCTGAGCGCCGCCCTGTCGCTGACGGGGCGGGAGCTAGCCGTGACGGTGGTGCTGTCGCCGCTGGTGTATCTGCTGCTGCGCAGCGTGCACAACCGGATCCTGAGATAGGAGGCGTGCCATGAAGAAAAACGCATTTGACCCGATGCGGGTCCGCATCTGGGCGCTGACGGGGCTGATGGGCCTGTGCCTGCTGGCCTTCGCCGGGGTGATGTACTATACCCAGATCCTCCACGGGGAGGAAAACCGGGCCAAGTCCCTGGCCAGCAACGCCGCCAGCGAGACGGTGGAGGCCTCCCGGGGGATCATCACCGACCGCAACGGCAAGGTGCTGGTGTCCAACCGGCTGACCTATACCCTGATCTTCTCCGCCAAGGATTTTGAGAATGACCAGGACCTGAACGCCGCCATTCTGCGGCTGACGGACCTGTGCACCGAGAACAACACCGTTTGGAACGATACCCTGCCCCTGAGCAAAACCGCGCCCTACAGCTATACCGACGCCCAGGACAGCGAGGGCTTCGCCCTGTTCCTGAAGAACAAAAGCATCCCCTATTCCAAGCTGTCCCAGGTGACCCCCACCCTGCAGCCGGACCGGTTCATGGCCAAGCTGCGGGAGCTGTTCAAAATCGACAGCAGCTATACCGACGACCAGGCCCGGACCATCGCCGGGGTGCGGTATGAGCTGGCGGTGAAGAGTCTGACGGACGCACAGTACGTCTTTGCCGACGACGTGTCCGTGGAGCTGATCAGCCAGACGGCAGACGGCCAGTATCAGGGGGTATCCACCGGCACCGCCTCCGCCCGGGTGTATAACACCGAATATGCCGCCCATGTGCTGGGGCGGCTGAGCCCCATCTACTACGAGGACTGGGTGGGCGACCCGGAAAACGGCATCACCGGCTATCGGGACATGGAGGGCTACTCCATGAACTCCCTGGTGGGCCGGGAGGGCGCGGAGAAGGCCTTTGAGTCCTATCTCCACGGCACCAAGGGCACTCGGATCATCACCACCAACGAGGAGGGGAAGATCACCGGCGAGCTTTACACCAAGGAGCCTCAGCCCGGCGGCACCGTGGCCCTGACCCTGGACATCGACGTGCAGGAGGACACGGAGAAGTCCCTGGCCCAGACCATCGAGGCCATGACCGCCAAGGACGGCATCGTCCGGGGCGGCGCGGCGGTGGTGGTGGGGGTAGGCTCCGGCGAGGTGCTGGCCATGGCCAGCTATCCTACCTATAACCTGTCCACCTTTGACCAGGATTACAGCAGGCTGGTCAGCGACACCGTGGGCACTCCCCTGCTGAACCGGGCCATCGGCGGCGCATACGCCCCGGGCTCCACCTTTAAGCCCTGTACCGCCGTGGCGGCCCTGGAGTCGGGGATCATCACTCCCTCCTCCACCATTGTGGACCGGGGCGTGTATGACTACTACAAATCTCCCCAGCCCCGGTGCTGGATCTATAACGAGTACGGCGGCACCCACGGACGGGTCAACGTGTCCCAGGCCATCACCGTGTCCTGCAACTATTTCTTCTATGAGGTGGGCCGGTTGACGGGTATCAAGACCCTGGCGGACTACGCCAGGCAGTTCGGTCTGGGCGAGTATACCGGCATCGAGATCGGCGGGGCGGGAAGTGCCGAGGCCAAGGGCTCCATGGCCACCCCGGAGTTTGCCGAACGCAACGGTCTGGAGTGGACCGACGGCCAGACCCTGACCGCCGCCATCGGCCAGAGCTATGACCTGTTCACGCCCCTGCAGCTGGCCAACTACATCGCCACCCTGGTGGGCAGCGGCCAGCACTATGAGGCCCATCTGCTGAAAAACGTGAAATCCTACGACAACTCCTCGGTGATCTACGCCTATGACAAGGCGCCGCTGAACACCGTGGAGATGAGCGACAGCACCTTGCAGGCGGTGAAGGAGGGCATGCACAACCTGACCACCGGGAGCCTGTCCTACTACTTCTCCAATTGCGTGGTGTCCGCCGGCGCCAAGACCGGTACCGCAGAAACCGGTATCGCCAACACCAACAACGGCGTGTTCGTGTGCTTCGCCCCCTATGACGATCCCCAGATCGCCGTGGCCGTGGTCATCGAGAAGGGCGGCTCCGGTGCGGCCCTGGCCTCCACCGCCGTGGACATTGTGAACTCCTATTTCTCCCAGGAGGAGATCGGCGCCGTGGTCATCGGCGAAAATACCCTGCTGAAATGAGGCATTCCATGAGCAAGATCTTTGACTCCCGCGATACGGAATATAAGTCCCCCTTTGGCGCCGCCGTGTGCGGCGCCACTGTCCGTTTCGCGGTTCGACCGGGGGATGAAAACGTTACCGGCGTGACGCTGCTCCTGCGGCGGGAATTTGCGGGTACGGAGCAGGAGGTGGCCCTGTCCCCCGGCGATGACGGCCGGTGGCAGGGGGTATACACCGCCCCGGAGGAGCCGGAGCTGGTGTGGTACGCCTTCCGGTTTTCGTATCCGGAGGGGCAAAGGCTATACGGCCTTCACGGCTTCGACGACCAGGCCCGGTGGCAGCTGACGGTTTATGACGACAGCCGCCCTACCCCCGCCTGGTTTGGCCGGGGGATCACCTATCAGATCTTCCCGGACCGGTTCTGCCGCACCCGGGGGCCGGACCCCGCCGGGATGGTGGGGGACCGGGTGGTCCACCAGGATTGGGACGACACCCCGGTGTGGCGGCCCGACACCCAGGGGATCATCCGCAACAACGATTTCTTCGGCGGCAGTCTGGCGGGGATCACCTCCCGATTAGACTACCTACAGAGTATGGGAGTAGGTACGTTGTACCTGTGTCCGATTTTTGAGTCCGACAGCAACCACCGGTACGACACGGCGGACTACCGGCGCATTGACCCCATGCTGGGCACCGAGGAGGACTTCCGCACCCTGTGCCGGGAGGCCGGGTGCCGGGGCATCCGGGTGATGCTGGACGGGGTGTTCAACCACACCGGCAGCAACAGCCGGTATTTCAACGCCCAGGGATTCTATCCGGAGCTGGGGGCGGCCCAGAGCCGGGAGTCCCAGTATTATAATTGGTACTCCTTCCACCCCTGGCCGGAGGATTACGACGCCTGGTGGGGCATCAGGACCCTGCCGGCGGTGCAGGAGTCTGCGGACAGCTATCGCCGGTTCATCATCCGGGACGGAGACTCCGTGGTGCGGCACTGGCTGCGGCAGGGGGCCTCCGGCTGGCGGCTGGACGTGGCCGACGAGCTGCCGGACGACTTCATTGCCGAAATTCGCAGTGCCATGGACCAGGAGAAGCCCGACAGCTTCCTGCTGGGCGAGGTGTGGGAGGACGGCAGCAACAAGATCGCCTACAGCCAGCGCAGGCGGTATCTGCTGGGCAGCGAGACCCACGGGCTGATGAACTATCCCTTCCGGACGGCGGCCCTGGACTGGCTGCGGGGCGGCGACGCCGCCGTCTTCCGGGACACCATGGAGGTCATCCGGGAGCACTATCCCCGGCCCGCCTTTTACAGCGCCCTGAACATTCTGGGCACCCACGACACGCCCCGGATCCTGACCCTGCTGGGAGCGGAGGATGTGCCGGATACCAAGGACGGCCGGGCGGCGTACCGCCTCTCTCCTGCCCAGCGGCAGAAGGGCCAGGCCCGGCTGCGGGTGGGCGAGATGCTGCTGTACTGCTTCCCCGGCTCCCCCACGGTGTACTACGGGGACGAGGCCGGGATGGAGGGCTTTGAGGACCCCCTGAACCGGGGGACCTATCCCTGGGGCCGGGAGGACCAGGAGCTGCTGGCCTTCTTCCGGCAGCTGGGGCAGCTGCGCCGGGAGCGCCTGTCCATGCAGGAGGGGGACCTGACCTATCTCCATGCCCGGAGCGGCGTTCTGGTGCTGCGGCGGCAGCTGAGAGACGAGATCACCGTGGCTGCCCTGAACGCAGGCGAGGACGCCGCAGAGGTAACCATCCCCTGGCCCCGGGAGCTGGCCCGGGAGGCCCTGACCTTCCAGCAGTTCTATGCCCCCGGCGGGAAGCTGCGGCTGCGGCTGCCGCCGGTTTCGGGGATGATCCTGATATGACTCACGGGGTGGATGTTTCACGTGAAACATCCACCCTTTTTGCGTGTTGGTTTCGCTGTTTCACGTGAAACATTTTTCTCAAGTTTTTTCTCATTTTGCAGATTTTCTATTGAAACCGACTGAAAATGTGATATACTAAAATAAAGACCGACAGAAAGCGAGTGTGGACAAAGTGGCGAAAATCGTGGCGATCGTGAATCAAAAAGGCGGCGTTGGGAAGACCACCACCTGTGTCAACCTGGCTGCGGCCCTGAAATACCTTGGGAGGCGGGTGCTTTTGTGCGACTTTGACCCCCAGGCCAACGCCACCTCCGGCATGGGGGTGGACAAATCCGTGTCCAACGGCGTGTATGACGTGCTTATCAACGGCGTGGAGACCCGGAAGGCCATCGTCACCACCCCCTATGGCGACGTGCTGCCCAGCAGCAAGGCCCTGGCCGGGGGCGGCGTGGAGATGATCGAAATGGCGGACCGGCAGTTTCTGCTGCGCAGCGCCCTGGACGCCGTCCGGGAGGATTACGACTATATCTTCGTGGACTGTCCCCCCTCCCTGGAGCTGCTGACCCTGAATGCCCTGTGCGCGGCGGACTCCCTGCTGGTACCGCTTCAGGGGGAGTACTACGCCCTGGAGGGCCTCAGCGACCTGATGAACACCGTGCGCATCGTCCGGCGGAACATGAATCCCCGGCTCCAGATCGAGGGCGTGCTGCTGACCATGTTCGACGGGCGCACCAACCTGGCCATTCAGGTGGCCCAGGAGGTCAAGCGGTTCTTCCCCGGGAAGGTGTATGCCACGGTGATCCCCCGGAACATCCGCCTGTCTGAGGCGCCCAGCCACGGAAAGCCCATCACGGCCTATGACCGGGGCTGCCGAGGCGCGGAGGCCTATCTGGCTCTGGCCAACGAATTTCTCAAAAAAAATACCTGATTCTGTGCGGAAAGGAGCGTTTCAGCAATGGCCAACAACCCAAAAGGGCTGGGCAAAGGCCTGGCCGCCCTGTTGGGAGACGACGTGATCGACTCTCAGGAGGAAAAGAGCAGTCTGTTTCTGCCGATTTCTCAGGTGGAAAGCTGCGCATCCCAACCCCGCAAGCAATTTGACCCGGAGTCCCTGGCGGACTTAGCCGACTCCATCCGGGAGCACGGCATCATCCAGCCGCTGACGGTGCGGAAGCTGCAGTCCGGCTATTACCAGATCATCGCCGGTGAGCGCCGCTGGCGGGCCGCCCGCATGGCGGGACTGACCCAGGTGCCGGCCATCGTCATCGAGGCCGACGACCGCAAAGCCATGGAGCTGGCCATGATCGAGAACCTCCAGCGGGAGGACCTGAACCCCATCGAGGAAGCCGAGGGCTATCAGGTGCTGATGAGCCAGTACAACATGACCCAGGAGGAAACCGCCCAGCGGGTGGGCAAGTCCCGGTCTGCCGTGGCCAACGCCCTGCGTCTGCTGAACCTGTGTCCTCCAGTGCGGGCCATGGTGGAGGACGGACGGCTGACCAACGGCCACGCCCGGGCGCTGCTGCCCCTGTCCCCTGCCCTGCAGGAGACCACGGCGGCCACCATCCTGAAAAATGACCTGTCCGTCCGGCAGACGGAGCAGCTGGTGAAGAAACTCACCGCCGGAAAGAAGGAGAAGCCCTCCCCTGCCGGTCTGATCGTGGACTATGCCCAGGAGGCCGCCCGGGATCTGGGGAACACCCTGGGTCGGGGATGCCGCATTGTCTCCGGCAAGAAGAAAGGGCGCATTGAGTTGGAATATTACGGTGTGGACGACCTGAACGAGCTGTTGGAGGCCCTGCACACCATCAAAAAACCATGATGTTTCACGTGAAACACGGAAAGGTGCGATAAAAGCCATGCTTGATATCAAATTTGTCCGGGACAATCCGGAAGCCGTTAAGGAAAACATCCGCAAGAAATTCCAGAACGCCAAGCTCCCCCTGGTGGACGAGGTCATTGCCCTGGACGCTGAGAAGCGGGCCGCCATGAACGAGGCCAACGACCTGCGGGCCCAGCGGAACCAGCTGTCCAAGCGGGTGGGTATGCTGATGGGTCAGGCCAAGAAGGACCCCAGTAAGCTGGCGGAGGCCGAGGAGGCCAAGGCCCAGGTGAAAGCCAACGCCGACCGGCTGGCCCAGCTGGAGGAGATGGAGGGCCGTCTGACCCAGCAGATCACCAAGATCATGATGGTCATCCCCCAGATGATCGACCCCTCCGTGCCCATCGGCCCCGATGACTCCCACAATGTGGAGGTCCAGCGCTTCGGCGAGGCCAAGCTGCCGGAGTTCGATATTCCCTATCACACGGAGATCATGGAGCGCTTCGACGGCATCGACATGGACGCCGCCGGGCGGGTGTCCGGCAACGGATTTTACTATCTAATGGGCGATATCGCCCGGCTCCACGAGGCCGTGCTGGCCTATGGCCGGGATTTCATGATCGACAAGGGCTTCACCTATTGCATTCCCCCGTTTATGATCCACGGCAACGTGGTGGAGGGCGTCATGAGCCAGACCGACATGGACGCCATGATGTATAAAATCGAGGGCGAGGACCTGTATCTGATCGGCACCAGCGAGCACTCCATGATCGGCAAGTTCATCGACCAGATCGTGCCCGCCGAGTCCCTACCCCAGACGCTGACCTCCTATTCCCCCTGCTTCCGGAAGGAGAAGGGCGCCCACGGCATTGAGGAGCGGGGCATCTATCGCATTCACCAGTTTGAAAAGCAGGAGATGATCGTGGTCTGCAAGCCCGAGGACTCCAAGAAGTGGTACGAACAGCTGTGGCGCTACAGCGTGGAGCTGTTCCGGTCCCTGGATATCCCGGTGCGGCAGCTGGAGTGCTGCTCCGGCGACCTGGCGGACCTGAAGTGCAAGTCCTGCGACATCGAGGCCTGGTCTCCCCGGCAGCAGAAGTATTTCGAGGTTTGCTCCTGCTCCAATCTGGGCGACGCCCAGGCCCGGCGGCTGAAAATCCGCTACAAGGACGAAAACGGCAGGATGCAGCTGTGCCATACCCTGAACAACACCTGTGTGGCCCCTCCCCGGATGCTGATCGCCTTCCTGGAGAACAACCTTCAGGCCGATGGCTCCGTGCTGATCCCCCAGGCCCTGCGGCCCTATATGGGCGGCCACGACCGCATCGTTCCCAAGCACTGAGGACGGAAGGAGGATACTTATGAAGAAGTTTTTTCATGAGTTCAAGGAGTTTGCCATGCGCGGCAACGTCCTGGACATGGCCATCGGCGTGGTCATCGGCGCCGCCTTCGGCAAGATCACCACTTCCCTGGTCAACGACATCATCATGCCCCTCATCGGTCTTATCACCGGCGGCATCGACCTGACCCAGTGGAACATCGTTCTCAACAGGGCCGCCGTGGCAGCGGGCGATGCTGCGCCGGTAATGCTGGGCATCGGCAATCTGCTGGCGGTGATTCTGGACTTCATCATCGTGGCCTTTGCCATGTTCCTGCTGGTGAAAGCCATGAACAAGCTGGCCGCCCTGAAGAAGAAGGATGAGGAGCCCGCGCCGGAGGAGCCTGCCGGTCCCACCACTGAGGAGCTGCTGGCGGAGATCCGGGACCTGCTGAAGGAGCAGAAATAATTTGGAAGCCATTCTGAAAGAGGGTCTGGCCCAGCTGGGACTGGACACGGGAAGCATCCCGGCACTGACGGAGTTTTCCCGGCGGCTGCTGGAGAAGAACCAGGTCATGAACCTGACCGCCATCACCGAACCGGCAGACGTGGCGCGGCTGCACCTGCTGGACTGCGCCTGCCTGCTGACGGCGGCGGACTTCCGGGGCAAGCAGGTGGTGGACGTAGGCACCGGGGCCGGATTCCCGGGAATGCCCCTGCGGCTGCTGGAGCCGGATTTTGACCTGACCCTGCTGGACAGCCTGGGAAAGCGCATCGACTTTTTGCAGGAGACCGTGGACGCCATGGGCCTGCAGCGGGTTCGGTGCGTCCACGCCCGGGCGGAGGAGTTCGCCCGGCAGCATCGGGAGCAGTTCGACATAGCCGCCTCCCGGGCCGTGGCCCAGCTGAACGTACTGTGTGAGCTGGCCTTGCCCCTGGTGAAGGTGGGCGGTCAGTTCCTGGCCATGAAGTCGGTGGATACCGACGACGAGATTCAGCGCGCCAGAAGCGCCATTGCCCAGCTGGGGGGCAAAATTGGAAAAATCTGGGATTATACCATTCCCGGAACGGACGTGCGGCACCGGGTGGTCATCATCCGGAAGGAGCGTCCCACCCCGGCAGCCTATCCCCGGCCCTTTGCCCGCATTAAAAAAGCGCCGTTGGGCTGAGTCCCCAACTGTATACGAGGTACCTGGATATGGGAAAAATCATTGCAGTGGTCTCCGGCAAGGGCGGCACCGGAAAGACCTCCTTCACCGCCAACGTGGGTTTGGCGCTGGCCGCCCTTGGGAAAAATACCCTGTGCCTGGACTGCGACATCACCCTGCGGAACCTGGACCTGGCCCTGGGGCTGACGGACAAGGCCCTGATGGATTTTTCCGACGTCATCGCCGGCCGCTGCTCCCTGTCCGACGCCGCGGCCGATCACCCCAAGTATCCCGGGCTGCATCTGCTGACCGCTCCCCTGTCCCCCGGGGGACAGCTGGACGTGACCGATGAGCAGATGCGGCAGCTGCTGGACCAGGTGCGCCAGGAGTATGACTATTGCCTGATCGACGCCCCGGCGGGGCTGGGTCAGGGCTTCCGGCTGGCCACCGGCTGCGCCGACTGCGTGGTGGTCATCACCACCACCGACGCCTCCGCCCTGCGGGACGCCCAGCACACGGTGATGCTGCTGGACAAGCGCTTCACCACAGAGAGTCTGTTCCTGGTGGTGGGGCGGGTGCAGAAGAAGCTGCTCCGGGCCCTCCACAGCACCATCGACGACGCCATGGATGCCGCCGGGCTGCCCCTGCTGGGGGTGGTGCCGGAGGACGGCGACGTCCCCTATGCCCTGAACCGGGGCATCCCCCTGCGGGATATCAACTATTACGCGGCCCGGGCCTATGAAAACATCGCACGGCGCATCACCGGGCACCAGGTGCCCCTGATGCGAATCTGAAAACACGAAAGGAAGTGCCTCCATGAATATCGCACTGATCGCCCACGACAACAAAAAGGAACTGATGGTCCAGTTCTGCACCGCATACTGCGGCATTCTGGCCCAGCACACCCTTTGCGCCACCGCCACCACCGGCCTCCAGATTGGGGAGGCCACCGGCCTGCGCATCCACCGCTTCCTGTCCTTCGACCACGGCGGCGGCCAGCAGATTGCAGCCCGCATTGCCTATAATGAGCTGGACATGGTTCTCTGCTTCAGCGACCCCAACCAGAAAGTCCCTGACGAGGACGTGGCCAATATCTTCCGCCTGTGCGACCAGAACAATATCCCCTATGCCAGCAACGTGGCCACCGCCGAGATGCTGGTGCTGGGCCTGGCCCGGGGCGACCTGGCCTGGCGCGACATTGTCAATCCCAAAACCAAACCCTTTACCGCTTGACAAGCGGGCCCGAATGCCATAAAATAGGAAGAACGACCGCCATAAAGGAGACAGGAGTACCTTCACCCCCACCGGCACCAGAGAGGCGCGACACCGGCTGAAAGCGCGCCCCGGCAGGAGAAGCGAAGACAGTCCCCCAGCGGGGATGGAAACATCCACGGCCCGCTCCCCGTAACAGGAGCTGCGAGGGCCCCTTTACGGGCTGAATTTGGGTGGCACCACGAAGCGTATCCATGCGCTCTCGTCCCAAACACGGGACGGGAGCGCATTTTTTCGTACCAAAACCGAAATACACAACAGAAAGGAAATATTTCACCATGGCAACTGTGACCCCCCGGACTCTCTCCGGCTTCATGGAGCTGCTGCCTGCCCCGCAGCAGCAGATGGAGCGGATGATGGAGATCCTGCGCACCACCTACAGCCGATACGGCTTCACTCCCCTGGACACCCCGGTCATCGAGGCCAGCGAGGTGCTGCTGGCCAAGGGCGGCGGCGAAACCGAGAAGCAGATCTACCGCTTCCAGAAGGGCGACGCCGATCTGTCCCTGCGGTTTGACCTGACGGTGCCCCTGGCCAAGTATGTGGCCCTGCACTACAACGACCTGGCCTTCCCCTTCCGCCGGTATCAGATCGGCAAGGTATACCGGGGCGAGCGGGCCCAGCGGGGCCGCTTCCGGGAGTTCTATCAGGCGGACATCGACATCATCGGCGACGGCAAGCTGGACATCACCAACGAGGCGGAGATCCCCTCCATCATCTATCAGACCTTCACCTCCCTGGGCCTGACCCGGTTCCAGATCCGGGTCAACAACCGGAAGATCCTCAACGGATTTTACGCCATGTTGGGCCTGACGGAGCAGTCCGGCGACATCATGCGCACCGTGGACAAGCTGGACAAGATCGGAGCCGGCAAGGTCCGGACCTGCCTGACGGAGGACGTGGGACTGACGGCGGAGCAGGCCGACGAGATCATGCGGTTCATCTCCATCACCGGCAGCAACCGGCAGGTACTGGACGCTCTGGCCGGGTATCAGGGGCGGCACGAGCTGTTCGACCAGGGTCTGGAGGAGCTGAACACCGTCACCCGCTATCTCTCCGCCTTCGGCGTTCCGGAGGAAAATTTCGCCGTGGATCTGACCATCGCCCGGGGCCTGGACTACTACACCGGCACGGTGTATGAGACCACCCTGCTGGACCATCCGGAGATCGGTTCCGTGTGTTCCGGAGGACGTTACGACAACCTTGCTGCGTATTATACCGAACGTCAGCTCCCCGGCGTGGGCATCTCCATCGGCCTGACGCGGCTCTTTTATGTGCTGGGCGAGCAAGGTCTGCTGAACCCCCAGCTGCCCACGGCTCCCGCCGATGTGCTGATCCTGCCCATGACCCAGGACCTGACGCCGGCCATCCGGCTGGCTACCCGGCTGCGGAGTGCAGGCGTCCGCACCCAGCTGTATACAGAGCAGAAAAAGTTCAAGGCCAAGATGAACTATGCCGACAAGCTGGGGGTCCCCTATGTGGTGTTCCTGGGGGACGACGAGATCGCCGCAGGACAGGTGGCCTGCAAGGATATGACCTCCGGCGAGCAGACCAAGCTGTCCTTTGAGGACACTCTGTCCCGGATCACCCAGGGACTGTCCCAGCGAAACCAGGGCAAGGTCATCCTGGAATAATAAATACAAACCGAAATATCTGAATGAAATATTTCAACTTGTAATCAAGTAATTCAATACAGAACGTGATATTTTAACCAAACTATACAAATCTTTATCAGAACAGGAGCGATTCATATGATGCAGATGCGAACCCATACCTGTGGGGAGCTGCGGCTGGCCAACGCGGGTCAGCGCGTGAAAATCGTGGGCTGGATGGAGAACGTCCGGGTCGTGGGCCAGAACTTCGCCTTTGTGGTGCTGCGGGACTTCTACGGCACCACCCAGGTGGTGGTGGAGAACCAGGAGATGATGGACATCATCAACGGCCTGAACAAGGAGTCCACCATCAGCGTGGAGGGCACCGTCCGGGAGCGGGCCAGCAAGAACCCCAAGCAGGCCACCGGCGACATGGAAGTGGTGCCGGAGAAGATCGAGGTCCTGGGCCGCTGCCGGTACAACAGCCTGCCCTTTGAGATCAACCGCAGCCGGGAGGCCGACGAGACCCAGCGTCTGAAATATCGTTATCTGGACCTGCGGAACCCGGCGGTGAAGAGCAACATCATCCTGCGGTGCCAGGTGGTGTCCGCCCTGCGTGCGGCCATGACCCAGCACGGCTTCCTGGAGATCACCACCCCCATCCTGACCGCCTCCTCCCCGGAGGGCGCCCGGGATTATCTGGTGCCCGCCCGGAAGCACCCCGGCAAGTTCTATGCCCTGCCCCAGGCTCCCCAGCAGTTCAAGCAGCTGCTGATGACCGCGGGCTTCGACCGCTATTTCCAGATCGCTCCTTGCTTCAGGGATGAGGACGCCCGGGGCGACCGCTCCCCCGGCGAGTTCTATCAGCTGGATATGGAAATGGCCTTCGCCACCCAGGAGGACGTGTTCGCCGTGCTGGAGGACGTGCTGCCTCCCATCTTCGCCAAGTTCGGCACCTATAACGTGGCCTCCTCCGCCCCCTTCCGCCGCATCGCCTATCGGGACGCCATGGAGACCTACGGCTCCGATAAGCCCGACCTGCGCATCGACCTGACCTGCAAAAACGTCACCTCCCTGTTCGCCGAAAGCGAGTTCGAGGCCCTGCGGGGTCAGACCGTGAAGATGGTCCCCGTGTCCGACTGCAAGCTCACCCGCAAGCAGATCGACAAGCTGTTGGGCGACTGCGAGGTGCAGTCCGGCTCCAAGGCCTACTGGTTCAAGATGGACGAAAACGGCCAGCTGGCCGGCGGCATCGCCAAGTTCGTCACCGGTATCCAGGAGCAGCTGACCCAGGCCCTGGACCTGAAGCCCAACACCCTGGTGCTGGTGGCCGCCGGGGCCGCCGCCACCAAGTCCGTGGGCGTGCTGATCAAGACCTTCGGCGTGGCCTGCGAGGGCCACATGGACAAGGAGCGCTATGAGTTCTGCTGGATCGTGGACTTCCCCATGTACGAGATCGGCGACGAGTCCGGCCAGCTGGAGTTCTGCCACAATCCCTTCTCCATGCCCAGCGGCGGCCTGGAGGTGCTGCTGAAGGCCGAGCGGGGCGAGATCGACCCCCTGACCATCACCGCCGACCAGTACGACCTGGTGTGCAACGGCGTGGAGCTGTCCAGCGGCGCCGTCCGGAACCACGATCCCGAGATCATGGTCAAGGCCTTTGAGCTGGTGCGTCTGGGCGAGGAGGACGTAAAGAAGAAGTTCCCCGCCATGTACAACGCCTTCTGCTATGGTGCGCCTCCCCATGCCGGCATCGCTCCCGGCGTGGACCGCATGATCATGCTGCTGGCAGGCGAAAGCTCCATCCGGGAGATCATCCCCTTCCCCATGAACAAGAACGCCCAGGATATCATGATGGGCGCCCCCTCCACCGTGGAGCAGAAGCAGCTGGATGAGCTGCATATTGCTATCGTGGGTGACGTGGAGGAGGACTAAACCGTATACATCCGGGTTTCGGCGGGGCACATGGGCCCCGC
>NZ_JAJEPW010000053.1:0-20327 GCF_020687045.1 Brotocaccenecus cirricatena | reverse complement strand
TCAGTCAGCACAGCTACCACATCAACGACGGAAAAGTACCATTCTTCCTTTTCCTCATCCCATGCGGTTCGAATACGCTTGTCTTCGAACAGTTGGATACTATCGTTTTGTGCCATTTGAATCACCTCGTTCTGTCATGAATTCTTTCAAAAGTCCTTGGCAGCCATCCAGCACATCCTGCCAGGTCGCCTCGAAGTCGTCGGTGTACCATGGGTCTGCCACATTGCCGGGATGGGCGGTGTGATCCATCAGGAGGGACATCTTGCCGACATAGTCGCCGCCGCAGATACGGTACATATCCCGGAGGTTGGCCTGGTCCATGCCGATCAGGAGATCGTATTCGTCGTAATCCCGATTTGTCAACTGCCGTGCGGCATGGCCTTCGCAGGAGATCCCATGCTCCGCCAGCTTGCGCCGCGCCGGAGGATAGACTGGGTTGCCAATCTCCTCCCGACTGGTAGCCGCTGATTCGATATGAAATTGCGATGCCAGTCCCGCCTTTTTTACCAAGTCCTTCATCACGAACTCGGCCATGGGGCTGCGGCAGATATTGCCGTGGCAGAAAAACAGGATCTTCTTCATACTGTGTTCTCTCCGAAATTTCATCGTTGCCCTCATTATACCACACATCGACCTTTTCGTCGAGAACACTTTCCAAATGTGCGAAATCCTCGATCATTCGCAGAAGCTCCGACTTGGATAGGCTCTGTGCAGCGGCCTGCCGGATGTACCAGCAGCGCTCCTCTGCGGGTAGTTCTGCTTCCATGATGACCACGTTCTGCGTCCAATTCAAATGAAGCGCTTCGTCAAGCAGTTCCGGCATGCTGCTGTACAACCGCCAGAAATCCCGCATCCGGCGCACATTGCGTGGAGAGAAGCCGGTCATATCCGGGTACTGTTCTTTCAAGAACTCCGCTGCGGCCACCGCCTCACCCTTTTCCGAGCGGGTGCAGACAATCTTGCCGACCTCGCAGTACAGCTCCATCTGCGGCAGATTCGCTTCCATGGCAGATTCCAGTGCGGCAAACATTGTGCTGTAATCCACAGCTTTTCGGATATTCATAACTTCTCCTTTCCGGCGCACAGCGCCTGATTCAACGCTCAAAGCAGAGAAAAGCACGGTAGCGTTGCCGTGTTTTTCTCTGCTTCGACCTGCTTCAGAAATGCCGCATATCCGGGTTTTCTTCTGTTTTCAACTGAATGCAGGCATCCTCAAAGCGGTCGAAATCCGTATGGATATTGAAGTTGGGATTGATCTGGAATATACCATTCTTCCCGATGACCAGCTTGTCGAGCCCGATGACGGAAAGAGTACGCCGCAGGCGATAAACAATATTATTGACGACCTTATATGGCGAATCAAGTTCGTCGTATGGGCAGATGATCTCTGCCAGTGTGTCAACAGAGAAATTCTTTTTGTGGTTCAGAATGAGATATGCCAGAAGCAGGTAGCACTGATCCGCTTTAATATCTTCTCCGGTCAATGTCCCTTTGGAGCTGATGATCTCCATGCCGCCAAAGAAATTGATATGGATGTCTTCCGGATTGTATTTGGAGGCTTTTGTTGCTGCCAACAGGGACTGCTGCTGTTTGATTTCGTTGAGTTCCACAACCACTGCATAGGAGGCGATGAATAGGAAAACCGGGTCATCCGTGTAGTGGGTCGGATCGTCCACGGCAATGAATCCCTGATTAATCCGTTTGGAGAATGGTGCCGCCAGCAGTGTAGTCACCCCATACTCCCGAAAGAAGGCTGCCTCATCTGGATAGACTTTCTCTAATCTCTGCAAGTCAGAAATCACGACCGGTTTATTGGCCCGAAGTGCTTTCCTCCATCTCGGGAACTTCTCCATGGGCAGGCACTGGAGCATATCTCTCTGCGCCGGCACACCATCTTTGCACCATTCATAGGTAATAACGCCGATTCCAAGATCCCAGTCAGCTTCCACCACAGAGGCTCTTGATGCGCCATAAAACTCAGCTGCACCTTTCAGAAGGCCACTGATGATAGCTTCTGAATCCTCGGTGTTTCGCAGACTGGCCTCCAACACGCTCATTCCACGATGGAACGCACTGCATTCAACAAGCGATGTGGTTTCCTGCATGATTTCGCTGCTCATGAATATGCCCCCTTTGATTTGTAAAAAATGCAGAGACTGTCCAATGTACCTCGGACAGCCTCTGCTGTGAACCGCACAGAAGGGCTGAGCGGTTATGTACTATACGATTGTCTTGATGAATGCGGCAAGCGCCTCACGCTGATCTTCTCTAAGCGATGCAACACTGCTGTTTAATTCACTCTGGGCATTAGGAACATTTACTGGCTCATTCTCAGTAAAGAACTGAGCCAGCTTGATTCCACAAGCTTCACAAATTGCGTTTACAGTTGGCAGCGAGGGCTGATTATTCCGCTTAAAGATGTTACTGATTGTCGTCTGTGACAGGCCGGATTCCTGCGCTAATCGATAAATAGTCCATCCACGCTCGGCCATCAGCTGCCGGATTCGGTTTTGTGCATTGAACATATATACCACCTACTATGTTATTAGTTTACACCTCATTTGATTATCCTTGTAGAACTCATCAGTATGGTATATGGCAATCAAATGATGTGTACTTTGTGGTGATATACTATGCAATTCCGGCGTATTACCCAGAGTTAGAACTGCAAATTGTTTTCCTCTCAGGTTTCAATGCAAATCACCTCTATAAAGCAAAATCCCGCAAGGCATGGATTATACACCGATGCCTTGCGGTTTCTCTGTACTTACAAATATGTTGTTTCAGGGAATGGTCACTCACGGGTCAGCCGACGAATATTGCCGATGATGAGCATTAAGTCATCGTCATTCAGCTTTCGCAATTCTTCAATGGCGGTTTGCAGGAGTGCGGGATTTTCTTCGGATTCATCGAAGAATTGGCTTGGTGTAATATCAAAATAGTTACAGATTTGAAGAAACTCTGCCATAGGTGGCAACGATTTGCCAGAGGATATGTTATAAACATAGCTTCTGCTATGCCCGAGATCATAACTCATTTGATATTCAGAGACACCCTTTTTTAATCTCAGCTGAGTAATTCGATCACGCACGAATTGTGTGTCCATATGATATTCACCACCTATCTATAATTATTTTAGGTGATGGCCGAAGAAAAATGACCCACGATTTTACGCCGTTTGCCTTGGAGGCATACATGGGTTTATGCTATAATACAGAAAATTATGTTTTTTACTCTGCGGTTCAAGTCGTTTATCGAATTGTGTTTGTTTATAGCGTATCAAAAATGTTTTAACCCGCATTGAATTGCAACAAAAAAACGAGTGCCACGGGCACTCGTTCAGGCGTTGCTTCTTTTCGTGAAGTATCTAACTTGAGGATAGCTCACATGTTGCTTTCGACTCCGACTATCAGCCAACATCTACATGAGGATAGAAATTGCAGCGGCTTCTTAAAAATCCATATTGATTTTTCTGTCCGACGTGCTATAATCGGTATATACCGGAAACATAGGAGGGCGTGTCAATGCCAAGACCGCCACGGTGCCGTCGGATTTGTGGCGCACCACAGGTCGATACGTTCTGCCCCAACGGGTGCAAGGCTACCGAGCCGATCCTGCTGACGCTGGACGAATACGAGGTCATTCGGTTGGTTGACTTGGAGCAGCAGACCCACGAGCGGTGTGCCGCGCAAATGGACATTTCCCGCTCTACCGTGCAGGAGATTTACGAAAGCGCACGGCGCAAGATCGCAGCGTGTCTTGTCCACGGGAAATCGCTGTACATCACCGGGGGAAACTACCGTATCTGCGGAGGACAGGAGGCAGCCCACTGCGGCCGCTGCTGCCGGATGCAGAGAGCCAACACAGAAAAATCCGACAAAAATTGCAAAGGAGATTCTATTATGAAAATTGCAGTTACCTATGAAAACGGTCAAATCTTTCAGCATTTCGGCCATACCGAACAGTTCAAACTTTATGAAGCTGCGGACGGTAAAATCACTCATGCGGAAGTCGTTGACACCAACGGCAGTGGTCACGGCGCACTGGCAGGCTTCCTGATGCAGCACGGTGTAGACACTTTGATTTGCGGAGGCATCGGCGGCGGTGCGCAGGCGGCTCTGGCCGAGGCGGGCATCAAGCTCTACGGCGGTGTCAGCGGGGACGCTGACGCAGCGGTGAGCGCATTGCTCAGCGGAAATCTGGGCTACGACCCCAATGTTCACTGTGATCACCATGACCACGAGCACGGCGAGGATGGGCACACCTGCGGTGACCACGGCTGCGGCAAGCATAGCTGCCATTGATATGGAACGCACACTGACACAGCTTCCGTTCTGGTCTTCCTTGACTGAAAAGGAGCAAGAAACGCTGCGCCGAAGCGCCTTTGTCCGTCATTATGAAAAGGGTGCGTTCGTACACAGCAGCGACACCGAATGTCTTGGAATGCTGTTCGTCCTTTCCGGCGAGATCCGCACCTATCTTCTCTCCGAGGAAGGGCGAGAAGTCACATTGTTCCGGCTGTATCCGGGTGAGCTATGCGTGCTTTCTGCCTCCTGTGTGATCAGTCAGATCACCTTTGATACGCAAATGACCGCAGGATCGGATACGGACGTTCTGATTATCCCTGCAAATGTCATCGCTGCACTCAAGGAGCAAAATCTTCATGTCCGCTGCTTCCTCTATGAGTTGGCAACGAAACGGTTTTCTGATGTGATGTGGGCGATGCAGCAGATCATGTTCAAGGGATTGGATCGGCGGCTGGCAGAATTTCTCCTTGCCGAAGCGGAGCGTACCGGCTCCGACACGATACGCATGACCCATGAGCAGATCGCCCAGCACATCAGCTCGGCGCGGGAGGCAGTGGCACGGATGCTCAAAAGCTTCTCAGAGGACGGGCTGGTGGAACTAAGGCGAGGCGCGATTACGCTGCGGGATAAGAACAGCCTAAACCGCTTGAAATAATGTGACTTTGTTACAGAACGGAATCATAATTCCGATATAATGAAAGCAGAAAAACTGAAAGGAGCATCGACCATGAAAGAATCGAAATACGCAGGTACCCAAACCGAAAAGAACCTGATGACGGCCTTTGCCGGTGAGTCCGAGGCACGCAACAAGTACACCTATTTTGCATCCAAGGCCAAGAAGGAAGGCTACGAGCAGATCGCGGCGTTGTTCCTCAAAACCGCTGATAATGAGAAGGAACACGCCAAGCTGTGGTTCAAAGAGCTGAACGGCATTGGCGACACTGCCGAAAATCTTCTCGCCGCCGCTGAGGGCGAGAACTACGAGTGGACGGATATGTACGACGGCTTTGCCAAAACCGCCGATGAGGAAGGTTTCCATGAGCTGGCCCAGCGTTTCCGCCTGGTAGCCGCCATTGAAAAGCACCATGAGGAGCGCTACCGTGCCCTGCTGCACAATGTGGAGACGGCGCAGGTCTTTGCCAAGAGCGAGGTCAAGGTGTGGGAGTGCCGCAACTGCGGCCACATCGTTGTGGGCGAGAAGGCCCCGGAAGTCTGCCCCACCTGTAATCATCCCCAGAGCTACTTTGAAATTCACGCGGAAAACTATTAAAGAGAAAAGGAGAACGAATCATGGAGCAGAAGTTTTACATTTGCAAGCATTGCGGAAACATCATTGCCAAGGTCAAGGATACGGGCGTTCCCGTCATCTGCTGCGGTGAGCCGATGAGCGAGATCATCCCCGGCACCACCGACGCGGCCGTGGAGAAGCACGTCCCGGTCTGGACTGTGGAAAACGGCATCGTCCATGTGAAGGTCGGCTCCGTGGAGCATCCCATGCTGCCGGAGCACTATATCGAGTGGGTGTCCCTCCACACCAAACAGGGCAACCAGCGCAAGGAACTGCATCCCGGCGAGAAGCCCGAGGTCTGCTTCGCTCTCTGCGAGGGTGATGAAGTCGAGGCGGTCTACGCCTACTGCAACCTCCACAGTCTATGGAAAGCGTAATTCACCTTCTTAAAATCCGGTGCTCAAAAAGCACCGGATTTTTTATCTATCAATGTAACCTCGTCACATAAAAAAGATTTGTCCTGCGGTATGATAAAGTCACAATCAAGAAAGAGGTGGCGAACATGAAAATCAAGCTCAATCCCGATCAGGAGATTGTCAACACCATCAGAGAAGGACTCAAGCGCACCGGAGGATACTGTCCCTGCCGCAGAGAGCGCACAGAGGCAACCAAATGTATGTGTCAGGAGTTTAAGGATCAAATTGCAGATCCGCTCTTCGAGGGATTTTGCCACTGTATGCTCTATTACAAATCCTTGCAGGATTAAGGGAGGAACGCTATGCTGTCAAAGAAACTGGCCGCCGTAGATCAGACGCGGTGCGTCGCCTGCGGCGTGTGTGAAAATACCTGTCCGCTGGGGGCTGTCAAGGTGCGCCGGGGCTGCTACGCCGCCGTGGAGGACGAACGCTGCGTAGGCTGCGGCAAGTGCGCAAAGCTCTGTCCCGTCGGCTGCATTGAGGTGAAAGTGAAGGCTGACGCATGAAAGCAAAGCATTGGTACGATTACCTGTGGGTATATGCCATCATCTACTTTGCACTGGGCTTTTTCAATATCCTGTTTGCATGGCTGGGCATGATCGATTTTCTTCTGCCGCTGTTCTTAGCCATCTTCGGCGGGAACAAATTCTTTTGCAACCACCTCTGCGGACGGGGTCAACTGTTCAGCAAGCTGGGGACAGACCTTAAATGCTCCCGCTGCAAGCCCACGCCCAGCTGGATGTCCTCCAAGTGGTTCCGTTACGGCTTTTTGATCTTTTTCCTGACGATGTTCGGCAACATGGTGTTCCAGACCTATCTGGTGGCGGCAGGGGCTGCATCCCTGCGGGAGGCCATTAAGCTGTTCTGGACATTCCGTGTGCCGTGGGGCTGGACTTACACAGCCGGGACGGTCGCTGATTGGGTGGCGCAGTTCAGCTTCGGCTTTTATAGCCTCATGCTGACCTCTCTGCTGCTGGGTCTGATCGTCATGGTGCTCTACAAGCCCCGTACATGGTGCGCCTTCTGCCCCATGGGGACTATGACCCAGAGTATTTGCAAGCTGAAAAACAAAGACTGACAATATACAAACGAAAGGAGCCTTTCTCATGGCTGAACTGAAAATTACTGCTGCGAATTTCGAAAATGAGGTGCTGCATTCCGACAAACCCGTTTTGCTGGATTTCTATGCGGACTGGTGCGGACCGTGCAAAATGCTCTCTCCCATACTGCATGAGCTTGCCGAAGAAAAAAGCGGCACGCTCAAGGTGGGCAAGGTCAATGTGGACGAGCAGATGGAACTGGCGATGCGTTTTCAGGTATCCAGCATCCCCATGCTGGTGGTTTTTAAGGACGGCAAGGCCGTAGCAAAGTCGGTGGGCTACCGGCCCAAGGCGGAGATCGCCGCCATGGTGGAGGGTGTGAAATGAAGGTCGTAATTGTAGGCGGCGTGGCCGGCGGTGCTTCTGCCGCCGCCCGCATCCGCCGTCTGGATGAACACGCGCAGATCATCATGATCGAGCGCAGCGGCTATGTGTCCTACGCCAATTGTGGCCTGCCGTATTATGTGGGCGGTGTGATCAAGGAGCAGGAAGAACTGACGCTGCAAACTCCGGAGAGCTTCTGGGACCGCTTTCGCATTGATGTACGGGTACGGCAGGAAGTAACTGCGATCAATCCCGCAGAGAAAACCGTCATTGTCCGCACACTGGACAGTGGGAAGAGCTATACGGAAGCCTATGACAAGCTGCTTCTTGCCCCCGGCGCAAAGCCGACGGTTCCTGCGCTTTCCGGCGTCAACAGTGAGCGTGTTTTCACGCTGCGCACCGTGGAGGATACCCTCCGCATTCGGCGCTTTGCAGAGGATCAGAAACCGAAAACCGCTGTTTTGGCTGGCGGCGGCTTTATCGGTCTGGAAATGGCGGAAAACCTTACAGAAATGGGCGTTTCCGTCACCATCGTTCAGCGTCCGAAGCAGCTATTAGCGCCGCTGGATGGGGATATGGCGAGCTTTGTCCATGCGGAAATACGCAGACACGGCGTGGCTCTGCGGTTGGGTGAAACCGTCACCGGATTCCGACAGGACGGAGATTCCGTGCTGACCCTGTTGGAGGGCAGTGCGCCGCTGCATTCGGATATGGTGCTGCTGGCCATCGGTGTTACCCCGGATACGCATTTGGCAAAAGAAGCCGGACTCAAACTTGGTATTCGTGGCAGCATCGCTGTCAACGAGCGGATGGAAACCTCCGTGCCGGACATCTACGCTGTGGGCGATGCCGTAGAGGTCAGCCATTTCGTGACCGGCCAGAAAGTGTTGATCTCGCTGGCGGGACCTGCCAACAAGCAGGGGCGCATTGCCGCTGACAATATCTGCGGCGGAAACAGCCGCTTTACCGGCTCTCAGGGCTCATCTATTCTGAAGCTGTTTGGCTTGACAGCGGCCTCTACGGGGATCAATGAGAAGGCAGCGCAGGCAGCAGGGATTGCTTACGACAAAGTCGTACTTTTCCCGGCATCCCACGCTGCCTATTATCCCGGCGCACGGTCTATGACAATGAAGGTACTGTATGAAAAAGAAAGCCTGCGGCTGCTGGGTGCGCAGATCGTTGGCGGCGACGGTGTTGACAAGCGCATTGATGTACTGGCAACGGCCATTCGCGCAAAAATGACAGCTTTGCAACTGACGGAGCTTGACCTTTCCTATGCACCGCCCTATTCCTCCGCCAAGGACCCGGTGAATATGGCGGGCTTTATGATTGAGGACTTGGAGAGCGGAAAGGTGCGCCAGTTCCATTGGAATGATGTTGAGGACTTGCCTCGCGATGGCAGCGCGGCGCTGCTGGATGTACGTACAGAGGGCGAATATCGGCGTGGGCACTTGAATGGATTCCGCAATATTCCACTGGACGATCTGCGGGAGCATTTGGACGAGTTAGACCGGGGCAAGCCTGTTTATGTGAATTGCCAGACAGGACTCCGCAGTTATCTGGCCTGCCGGCTTTTAACGCAGTACGGTTTCTCTTGTGCCCATCTCTCCGGCGGATACAGCTTTTATCAGGTCGTAACACAAGAGCAGCAGACAGCGCAGAGCGCCTATCCCTGCGGAATGGAGAAGCTATGAGTGAAAATCTATTTGGTTTGACGGTTGCGGCAGATAAAGGCTTGGATGATCTGCAATGCCAGCGCCTTTTAAGCGAAAACCGCAGGTATCAGGAAGTCATGCTGCAATACCGCTGTGCGCTGAAAGCGCTTGAAAGCCGGTTGGAAATTCTGAACGAAGAGTTTTCATTGCAGCATGATCGCAATTCGATAGAAAGTATGAAAAGCCGCTTGAAGTCGCCGTCCAGCATTATGAATAAGATGCACAAGCGCGGACTTCCTCTGGATTTTCCGACCATGCAGGCAAATATCATGGATGTTGCCGGTGTGCGTGTGATCTGCTCTTTCGAGGAGGATGTGTTCTTTTTGGCAAAGTGCTTAAAAGATCAGTCTGATATTGAGATAGTCACAGAGAAGGACTACATTTCCAACCCAAAGCCCAACGGCTACCGCAGTCTGCACCTGACGATCCGGTTGCCGGTATTCTTTGCGGAAAAAGAGATCCATGTGCCGGTGGAGATACAACTCCGTACAATCGCTATGGACTTCTGGGCAAGCCTTGAGCATACCATCCGCTATAAGAAAAACTTGCCGATAAATGCTGAAGTTGAAACTGAACTGAAAGAGTGCGCCGATTCCAGCAGAGAGTGGGATGGTAAGATGGAACATTTACTGCACATCATAACATAATGTGTCGAATATAACATGAAAAGCACGCACTTTATTGCTTGTTTCGGCTGGACGGCTTGGGCTTGTCAGGGATCGCCGCATCCGCCTTGGGTGGGCGACCCCTGTGAGCCCCAACCGATTTCTCCGCTTTCTGGTTTTCAGTCATAGTCTTTTCTGCTTTCAGCGGACTGCCACGGCACAGCTTTTTCGGCCTTCTATAATTGGAAGGAACATGGCTTTTCGCTGAATGGAAAGCGAAGCTGACCCGGGCTGGGGCGGTCTGTGTTAAAGAGATAAATTTTTTGAAAATTATCTTGACAAATTTTGTCAAGATTGATATGATGGGACTAACAAGCAAGCGAAAAGAGGATACGGAGCATGATCATCACCAAAGAGACGGACTACGCGCTGCGCATTTTGCGGGTGCTGCTGGACGGGGAGAAGCATTCGGTGGCCGAGATGTCGGAAACGGAGCTGATCCCTACTCAGTTTGCCTACCAGATCCTGCGCAAGCTCTCCGCCGGTAATTTGGTGCGGGTGAGCCGCGGCGCCCTTGGGGGCTGTGAGCTGTCCTGCGATCTGGACGCGACCTCCCTCTACGATCTCATGGGGGTCATGGGGGATCGGGGCGTCCTGTGCGCCTGCATGGAGCCGGGATATGTATGCCGCTGGCGGGACGAGCATGGACGGTGCGCCATCCACTGTCAGCTTGCGGCCTTGCAGCGAAAGCAGGACGAGGCGTTCCGCGCCGTTAGCCTGCGCAGGCTGCTGACCGGCGGATCCGATCCCCAAGATACAAGCGAGCTTTAAAATTTTAAGAGGAGGTACCCGTATGCTGTTTCAAACCACGGCGGCGCACGAAGAGCTGCGCGCGAAGATCCGGAGCTTTGCGGAGGAGGAGATCAAGCCCCTCGCGTTTATGATGGATCAGAACAATGAGTTTCCCGAGGAGGCTGTCAAGAAGCTGGGTAAGCTGGGCTGGATGGGCATTCCCTTCCCCAAGGAGTACGGCGGTGCCGGTCTGGACGCCCTGAGCTACGCCATCGCGGTGGAGGAGCTGGCCCGTGTGGACGGCGGTGCGGGCGTCATCCTCTCCGCCCACGTCTCCCTCGGCTCATGGCCTATTTTCGCCTACGGCACCGAGGAGCAGAAGAAGAAATATCTGGTCCCGCTGGCCAAGGGCGAGAAGATCGGCGCCTTCGGTCTCACGGAGCCCAACGCCGGATCCGACGCCGGCGGCACGGAGACCACGGCGCTGGATAAGGGGGACTACTATCTCCTTAACGGCGGCAAGATCTTCATTACCAACGCGCCTAAGGCGGACACCTATGTGGTTTTCGCCGTCACCACGCCGGACATCGGCACCCGGGGCATCTCCGCTTTCATCGTGGAGAAGGGCTGGAAGGGCTTTGAGTTCGGCGACCACTATGACAAGATGGGTATTCGCTCCTCCTCCACGGCGGAGCTGATCTTCAACGACGTGAAGGTCCCCAAGGAAAACCTATTGGGCAAGGAGGGCGAGGGCTTCAAGATTGCCATGTCCACGCTGGACGGCGGACGCATCGGCATCGCCGCGCAGGCGCTGGGCATCGCCCAAGGTGCGTTTGAGCAGGCGCTGAGCTATTCCAAGGAGCGTATTCAGTTCGGAAAGCCCATCGCGGCCCAGCAGAGTATCGCCTTCAAGCTGGCGGATATGGCCACCAAGCTGCGCTGCGCCCGGTTCCTCATCTACTCCGCGGCGGAGCTGAAGGAGCAGCACGCGCCTTACGGCATGGAGTCCGCCATGGCGAAGATGTACGCCTCGGACATCGCGCTGGAGGTCACCAACGATGCCTTGCAGATCCACGGCGGCAGCGGCTTCCTCAAGGGCATGGAGGTGGAACGGGCCTACCGCGACGCCAAGATCACCACCATCTACGAGGGCACCAACGAGATTCAGCGGGTGGTCATCGCCTCCCATCTGGTGGGCAGGCTGGGCAAGAACTCCGGCGGCGAGAGCCGTTCGGCGGCCAAGAAACCCGCGCCCATCACCGGCATCCGCAAGCGCACCATCTTCCGGGAGGGGGATGCCGCCCAGCAGGTGGCTGACCTTGTAGCGGCGCTGAAGAAGGACGGCCACGACTTCTCCGTGGGCATCCCCATGGATACGCCCATCCCGCAGGCGGAGCGGGTGGTCTCCGCGGGCAAGGGCATCGGGGAGAAAAAGAACATGAAACTGGTAGAGTCGCTGGCAAAGGCCGCTGGCGCGGCCATCGGCTCCTCCCGTCCCGTGGCGGAGACCCTCAAGTATCTGCCGCTGAACCGCTATGTGGGTATGTCCGGGCAGAAGTTTACCGGCAATCTGTACATCGCCTGCGGCATCTCCGGCGCATCCCAGCACCTTAAGGGCATCAAGGACGCCTCCACCATCGTGGCCATCAATAAGAACGGTAACGCGCCTATCTTCAAGAACTGCGACTACGGCATCGTGGGAGATGTGGAGGAGATCCTGCCCCTGCTCACTGCTGCGCTGGATAGCGGCGAAAAGCTGCCCGCGCCGCCCATGGTAAAGATGAAGCGGCCCACGCCGCCGAAGCCCGCCCCCATCGGCGACCGCTACGTCTGCGGCGGCTGCGGCTACGAGTATGTGCCGGAGTTGGGCGACGAGGACGGCGAGATCGCGCCCGGTACGCTCTTTGAGCAGCTTCCCGCCGAGTGGGTGTGTCCCGAGTGCGCGGAGACGAAGGATCAATTTGTAAAGGCTTGAGCCGTGAAGGAGGTAAGATAAGATGTATTGCGTGCGTAAAGTAACGAACGACCTCTACTGGGTGGGCGCCAACGACCATCGCCTGGCCCTGTTTGAAAACTGCTTTCCCATTCCCCGGGGCGTAAGCTACAACGCCTACTGCCTGCTGGATGAAAAGACGGTGCTCTTTGACACGGTGGACTGGTCTGCCTGCCGCCAGCTTTTGGAAAATCTGGCGTATGTGCTGGATGGCCGCGAGCTGGACTACCTGCTGGTCAACCATCTGGAGCCGGATCACGCCGCCTGCATCGAGGAGATCCTGCTGCGCCATCCCAAGGTGAAACTGATCTCCAACGAGAAGGCATTCATGCTCATGCGGCAGTTCGGTTTCCATGTGGACGGGCATGAGTGCATCGAGGTGAAGGAGGGTGACACCTTCTCCTTCGGCAAGCACACCGTCACCTTTGTGGGTGCGCCTATGGTCCACTGGCCGGAGGCCATGGTGACCCTTGACGTCACCGACGGCGTCCTCTTTTCCGCCGATGCCTTCGGCACCTTCGGCGCGCTGGACGGCAAGCTGTTTGCCGACGAGGTGGACTTCGAGCGGGACTGGCTGGATGACGCCCGCCGCTACCTCACCAACATCGTGGGCAAGTACGGCCCCCATATCCAGCTCCTGCTGAAAAAGGCCGGCGGCGTTTTGGATCAGATCAAGTACATCTGCCCGCTCCACGGCCCCGTGTGGCGCAAGGATCTGGGCTGGTTCATCGAAAAGTACGACACATGGAGCCGCTATGCCCCTGAGACCCAGGGCGTGCTCATCGTCTACGCCTCTATGTACGGCAACACGGAGAACGCGGCGCTGGCGCTGGCGGCGTCGCTCTGCGACAAGGGCATGAGCAAGGTGGCGATGTACGATGTGTCCTCCACCCATGTCTCCCAGCTGATCTCCGAGGCATTTAAGTACAGTCACATCGTCCTGGCCTCCGTGACCTACAACCTCGGCATCTATCCCGCCATGCATGACTTCCTCATGGATATGAAGGCGCTGAATTTGCAAAACCGCACCTTTGCCATCATTGAAAACGGCTCGTGGGCGGTGAAGTCCGGCGACCTCATGCAGAAATTCGTCAACGATGAGCTCAAGAACATGACGGTGCTCAACGAACGGCTCAGCCTCGCCTCGTCCATGGGCACGGACAAGCGCACTGAGCTGGAAGCACTGGCGGACGCCATTCTGGAATCTATGAAGTGACTGGCAGGGAAGCCAAAACCAAGACAACAGACAACAAACAGCCCCGCCGCGTCGGCTGCAGAAAAACCGGCTTTCAAAAACAGAGCGGGCAAGCGTGATACTGCGCTTGCCCGCTCTTTGCCCAAAAGGACATGAGAAGTGACCGGAGAAGAGGAGAGGATCGAAATAGAGATCAGAAAACGAAACGGGGAATCTGTTCCCTTTCAACAGGAGAAAATCTTCAACGCCATGAAAAAAGCGTTTGATGGACAGGGAAGGGAGATCGGGAGCAGAGAGCTGAATGAGATCCTCGCCGCCGTTCTCGACAACCTCGCCGCCGCAGCGCCGCTCACCGTGGAGCGTGTGCAGGACGAGGTGGAGCGGACGCTCATGGAGCGCGGACACTATGAGGTGTCCAAGGCGTACATCCTCTATCGCGAAAAGCGGTCTGCGCTGCGCCGCGTCCGGCATACCATCGCGCAGACGGTGGGGGATAACTCGCTTGACGAGGTGCTGCGCCGTATCCAGATGGATTTTACCGAGGAAATCTACTCCCTTGCGGCGCTTCAAATGAAGTTTGAGAGCTTCTGTCGCCCGGGCATGACAGAGGATGAGCGGGCTGAGGCACTGACCAAGGCAGCGGTAGAGCTGACTACGGCAGAGGCACCCAAGTGGGAGTTCATCGCGGCGCGGCTTCTGAACCACTCCTTTCGCTGTCGCAACGCACAGGAATGGGAGGGGCGCGGCGTCGGCGACCTCTATGGCAGGCTTCGCTATCTGACGGATAAGGGACTCTACGGTGACTATATTCTTGCCCACTATACCCACGAGGAGATCGCCATGGCGGAGGACTTTCTCTGCCCGGAACGGGACGAGCTGTTCACCTACTCCGGCCTTGACCTGCTGCTCAAACGCTATGTGATCCAGTCACGCAGCCGCGTGCCGCTGGAAACACCGCAGGAGATGTTTTTGGGTATCGCGCTGCATCTTGCTATGAACGAAGGCTCTGACCGCATGGGGTGGGTAAAACGCTTTTACGATATGCTCAGCCGTATGGAGGTCACGATGGCGACACCTACCATGTCCAACGCACGAAAGCCCTACTATCAGCTTTCAAGCTGCTTTGTGGACACTGTTCCGGACAGTCTGGACGGCATCTACCGCTCGCTGGACAACTTCGCAAAGGTCTCTAAATTCGGCGGCGGAATGGGGATGTACTTCGGTAAGGTGCGCGCTGCAGGCAGCACCATCCGCGGCTTTCAAGGGGCGGCGGGCGGTGTTATCCGCTGGATCCGGCTGGTCAACGACACCGCCGTGGCGGTGGATCAGTTGGGGATGCGGCAGGGCGCTGTGGCGGTTTACTTAGACGCATGGCACCGGGATCTGCCGGAATTCCTTCAACTGCGCACCAACAACGGCGACGACCGCATGAAGGCGCATGATGTGTTTCCCGCCGTGTGCTATCCGGATCTCTTCTGGCGACTGGCGGAGGAGAACATAGACGCGCCGTGGCATCTCATGTGTCCGCATGAGATCCTCACGGTCAAGGGTTACGCTCTGGAGGATTACTGGGGTACGGAATGGGAGAAGCGGTATCTGGACTGCGTCAATGACCCGCGCATCGAAAAGCGCAGCGTCACCGTCAAGGACATCGTGCGGCTGGTGCTTCGCTCGGCAGTGGAGACCGGCACGCCCTTCGCCTTCAACCGCGACAGCGTAAATCGTATGAACCCAAACGGCCACACGGGAATGATCTATTGCTCCAATCTCTGCACGGAGATCGCGCAGAACATGGCGCCCATCGAGCATATCAGCACTGAGGTGCACACGGAGAACGGCAACACAGTGGTAGTGACGGCCACACGCCCCGGTGAGTTTGTGGTCTGCAACCTGGCGAGTCTGTCTCTCGGTAATCTGCCGGTGGAGGACGAGGCCTATATGGAACGCACGGTGGAAACAGCCATCCGCGCACTGGATAATGTGATCGACCTCAACTTCTACCCGTTGGAATACGCGCGGCTTACCAATCAGAAGTACCGCAGCATCGGCCTGGGCATCAGCGGCTACCACCACATGCTGGCAAAGCGCGGCATCCGCTGGGAGAGCGAGGAGCACCTTGCCTTCACCGACGCGGTGTTCGAGCACATCAACTACGCCGCCGTCAAGGCGGACGCAGCACTGGCACGGGAAAAGGGGCGTTACGCACTCTTTGAGGGCAGCGACTGGCAGACGGGCGCGTATTTTGAAAAGCGGGGTTATACCTCCGAAAAGTGGCAGGCGCTTGCGGAAACGGTGGCGGTGCAGGGAATGCGCAACGCCTATCTGCTGGCGGTCGCACCGACCTCCAGCACATCTATCCTCTCCGGCACGTCGGCGGGCATCGATCCAATTATGAAGAAATTCTTCTTAGAGGAGAAAAAGGGCAGCATGCTGCCCCGCGTTGCCCCGGAGCTTTCTATGGATACATGGTGGTACTATAAGGCGGCGCATCTCATTGACCAAAGCTGGTCGGTGCGCGCCGCGGGATTTCGCCAGAGACATATTGACCAGGCGCAGAGCATGAATCTCTATATCACCAATGACTATTCCATGCGTCAGGTGCTCAGACTGTATTTAGAGGCGTGGAGGGCCGGCGTCAAGACCATTTACTATGTCCGCAGCAAGGCCCTTGAGGTCGAGGACTGCGAAAGCTGCTCGTCATAAGGAGGATAGCATGACGGAACTGAAGAAAAAGCCCCTCTTTAACCCGGAGGGCGACCTTGATGTGCGCCTGCGGCGCATGATCGGCGGCAATACCACCAACCTCAACGACTTCAACAATATGAAGTACGCTTGGGTCAGCGACTGGTACCGGCAGGCCATGAACAACTTTTGGATCCCTGAGGAGATCAATCTCTCGCAGGATGTGAAGGACTATCCCCGCCTGCTGCCAGCCGAGCGCAGCGCCTACGATAAAATTTTGAGTTTTCTTGTCTTTTTGGATTCCATTCAGACAGCGAACCTGCCTAATATCGGCGCCTACATTACCGCCAACGAGGTCAATCTCTGCCTGTCCATTCAGGCGTTTCAGGAGTGTGTCCACTCACAGAGCTACAGCTATATGCTCGACACCATCTGCTCTCCTGTGGAGCGCAATGACATCCTCTACCAATGGAAAACGGACGAGCATCTGCTGCGCCGCAACACCTTCATTGGGAACTGCTACAATGAGTTTCAGGAGCGGAAGGACGCTCCCACGCTGCTGCGCGTGATGATGGCGAACTATATTTTGGAGGGCATCTATTTTTACAGCGGCTTTATGTTCTTCTACAATCTCTCCCGAAACGGGAAGATGCCTGGCTCGGCGCAGGATATCCGCTACATCAACCGCGATGAGAACACGCACTTGTGGCTGTTCCGCAATATCATCACGGAGCTGCAAAAGGAGCAGCCGGAGTTGTTCACCGCCGAGAGCGTACAAGCGCTGCGCGAGATGATGCGTGAGGGCGTGGAGCAGGAGATCGCATGGGGGCATTATGTGATCGGCGACGACATCCCGGGGCTGAACCGGCAGATGATCAGCGATTACATCCGCTATCTCGGCAACCTCCGCTGGACGAGCCTTGGCTATCCCGCATTGTATCCAGGCTTTGAGAGCGAACCGGAGAGCATGGAATGGGTCAGCCAGTACGCCGACACCAACATGGTCAAGACCGATTTCTTTGAGGCGCGCAGTACCGCCTACGCCAAGAGCACCGCACTGATAGACGATTTATAAGAAAACCAAAAACATCAGAATAGGAGATACACTACTATGAATTACAGCGCTATGATTCAAAATCGCAGATCCGTTCACGCATTCCGCGAAAAGGAAGTTCCGAGCGAGGCTATCGGCCAGCTCCGATCCTACTATGAAAAGACCTGCCCCCGTCTTGTCCCGGAGATTGCAACGGAGTTGATCGTCTTGGACAAGGATGCACAGCCGGCGCTGGAGAGCTCAGCGGGCTATAAGCAATTTCTCATCGGAGCACCGCATTACCTGCTCCTTATGTCTGCCCCGCATTCCTATGCGGCCATCAACGCCGGCTACATGATGGAAGATCTCGTCCTCAAGCTGACTGAGTTGGACATTGACACCTGCTGGATGACCTTCACCGACAGCGACAAAATCAAAAAGGCACTTTCTCTCACCACCCCGTTAGAGGTGGCGGCAATCGTTGCCTTTGGCTACGGGGAAAAGACCGCAAAAAAGCTGCGGCTGAATATCCTAAGTATGTCTCAGATCGATGTGCGGGCTGAGCAGCAGTACTACGCGCCCAAAAAGGGCGTGCATGATTTGGTTCACATGGGGAGCTGGAGCAACAAGTCTGGGCTTGACGAGATGATGGACTTCTACGACGATATGCTCTGGCAGTCCTTCTACGCCGCTTCGCTCTCCCCCAGCTATCTCAACCGTCAGCCCTATGGCTTCCTTGTGCAGGATCACAGCGTCTATTTGGTGCAGCAGGAGGATGCCTACACCGATAATTTGGATGCCGCATTGGATCTCGGTATTGTCATGCTCCACTTCTCCGCCGTCGCCTCCCAGTGGGCGGGGCAGGTACGCTGGGAACTTTCACCTGCTGCGCCCGACGGCCTGCCGGAAGGACTTCGCTCCGCTGCGGTGTACCACATGTAACGACTCTGGGGGAAGCAAGACAACGGCAAAATGCGCGACCGTCGATCCGCGGTTGAGCGTATGATCCATTAGAAAAGAAGAACCTATCAGTCTGAGTAAGGAAAATAGGAGGTATTTTTTATATGACCATCCAAACGCTAACAGATGCCATCCGCTATGTAGGGGTGGATGATAACACATTGGCACTCTTTGAAAACCAGTACCCCGTCCAGCCTATGGGAGTGAGCTACAACTCCTATGTCATTCTGGATGAGAAGATCGCCGTGATGGACAGCGTGGACGCACGGTCGGCGGAAGAATGGCTTTCCAATGTGGCGCGGGTGTTGGAGGGGCGCAGCCCCGACTATCTTGTGGTCACACACATGGAGCCGGATCATTCCGGCAGCCTCATGCGGCTGGCACAAAAGTACCCGGAGATGAAGATCGTAGGAAACGCAAAAACATTTACCCTGATCAAGCAGTTCTTCGGCACAGGTGCATTGTCGGAAGAGCGTATGCTGGAGGTTGGCGAGGGCAGCACGATCTCTCTGGGCTCACACCGGCTGCGCTTCCTGCTGGCGCCGATGGTACACTGGCCGGAGGTGATGGCAGCGTATGAAGAGGAGGAAAAGATCCTGTTCTCGGCGGATGCCTTCGGCCGCTTCGGTTCACTGGAACGGACTGCCCGTGCCCCCTGGGCGCCGCAGGCCCGGCGGTATTATTACAACATCGTCGGAAAGTATGGCGCACAGGTGCAGGCGCTGCTGAAAAAAATCTCCGCGCTGGAGATCCAAATAATCTGCCCGCTCCATGGCCCCATGCTCACAGAAGACTTGGGGGAGTATCTGCGGCTCTATGATCTCTGGTCACAATGGAAACCGGAAGAACCGGAGGGCATCCTGATCGCTCACGCATCCATCCATGGAAATACTGCCCATGCGGCGAAGACCCTCAAGGGCAAATTAGAGAAAAAAGGCGTGCAGGTCAACATATGTGATCTCACTGTGACAGATCTTTCCTACGCTGTTGCCAGTGCGTTCTACTGCGGGAAGTTGGTTTTAGCCAGCTCCACCTATGACGGAGGACTGTTTCCGCCCATGAAGGAGTTTTTGGAACATTTGCAGACAAAGGGATTCCGAAACCGCCGGGTTGGCCTTATTGAAAACGGCTCTTGGGCACCTGCTGCCGCGCGGCTGATGCGCACCAAATTGGAGGAGATGAAGGATATCCACCTTTACGAAACGGTAGTGTCTCTGCGTGGTGCATTGAACCAAACCAGCGAAGCGCAGATGGATGCTCTGGTGGCTGAGCTCTGCGCGGAGTAGGCGGCGAGTCTGGCTTCGTCTGTCCGCCCGATGCCTCAAAAGCAAAACATCGTCGCTGATTTATTTAGACAACAATATGGCGTTGAGTGATGCCGAAGCTTTGAAAAATGGATCGAAGCGCAGCCGCAGATGTTCTCTGCGGCTGCGCTTTTTGCATTTTGACTACGGTGCAAACGGATGGCTTTGACCGTTGCCCTCGGTTTCTAAGGAGACACGAAGTGTGCTACATGGAAGCGAATCATAGATCTGCTCCATAGCCACGCCCTCACTGCGCCAGCGTTTCCCGGATAAATGTCTCAATGGCGGCTTTGGAGCCGGGCGCTACCACAGAGCCAAGCACCTCGCCGTTTTTAAAGAGCATCAGCGTGGGGATGGTGTCGATGCCGAAACGCTGGATGAGCTGCGGCTCCTCGTCGTAGTTGATCTTGCCGGCGATAAGCGTGTCTGCGTACTGCTCGCCCACCTTGTCGAAGGCCGGAGCAATACGGCGGCAGTAGGGGCACCACTGAGCCCAGAAGTCCACCAGCACGGGCTTGTCCGCGCGGAGAACGTCGTTTTCAAAGCTGTTGGTCGTAATGGTAAGCATCGTATATCCTCCTATTTCTGTGTAAAAAGCTGTGTTTCAATATCT
>NZ_JAJEPW010000052.1:0-20447 GCF_020687045.1 Brotocaccenecus cirricatena | reverse complement strand
CCGACACTGTGCCAGACGCACAGTGCCGGGGGCGTTCCCGTTTCCAGCGATTTATTTTTCCCTCGGCAATGGACTGTCCATAAGGTGACACTTTCCGTTTTGCGATGCCGCGAAAATTCGATGTGTTCCATGGAGATGTTCACTGGGCAGCATACGCCGTACACGTTTCCAATAATCACTGAGCAGTGCAATGAGTATTCGCTATCGGGAAATACTTCACGGTTTTCACAACGCTTGATTCAGAAGGGATTTTTTTGCCTTATTCCCGCGTGACATCAAGGGAAACCGGATTGATGACGATGACGGTCTTGCCCTTTTTGTGGGCATATCTCACGGTATTCCCGGTACCGCTGGGACATCCATTCCATACTGCGAGAATATAATCGGCGTGATCGACCATGTACCGATTTCTCTTGTCCATGCAGTCCGACGTGTACTCCCGTTGCAGCATGGTCTCCTTGTCACACTTTGCCGCGATATTATAATACCGTTCCCGTGAAGCCACAGACCATTTGATCGCTTGTGTCTCACAAGGGATTGCACTTTCCAGAGTAATGTGAGGGTATTTTGATTTCAAATCGAGTACAATTTCCGCAGCGTACATATCGACGCCAAGAGCCATGCCGGTAATAAAATGCGTGACGCCCTCGTTCTCGATGAGTGCTACAATCTGATCCCGCATAACAGATTTCAAAGAAGTACAACGCTTATCGGATTCATCAAAGCCGAACGGAAGACTCTGCGGTCTATGACCGGTAAACGCACAAGTCTTGCCTTGAACGGATTGCTTTTCAGCTTTTTGAGCAGACTTTCTAAACTCAATAATGCGCGACATGACACCCCTTCTTTCACTCTTTTGGTAGGTAACTCCATTCTATCACCCTCATCACGGACAGTCAACGCATTGTCGTTAGTAAAATTAACGACGGCGTGCCGTGGATAATGACACCGCCGTTAGGTACACTAAATGCAAAGGTGGTGAGGCTATGCGAGAGAAGAAGGACATCAATATTGAAATCGGCGGCAATATTCAAGTGGCAAGAGAACAGGCGGGCTATACGCAGGACACGCTCTCAGAAATGCTTGGCATGACGCCGAATCACCTGAGCGCTATTGAGCGTGGTGCTTCCGGTATTTCTCTTGAAGCCTTGCAGCGTCTTTGCCGTTTGCTGGGCGTCAGTGCGGACCGAATTATCTTTGGGACCGATGAGCCAGAAGCGGAAGCCCTTGCGCTTGCCAGACGTATTTCGGATATAAAGCCGGAATACCGGCAACAGGTTCAAGAGCTGCTGTCCGCTATTTTGAATATGTCATAATATGTCATAAAAAAAGAGCCTCTGCCGACACCCAAAACGGGCATCGACAGAGGCTTTTGGTTCGTTTTCCGGGCATTCAAACAAGTGCCGAAATCGACACTTATTTCCGCGCTAAAGAAGAAACTGCGCAGGGAATACAATCACTTAGGCTGGTCAATTTGCGCCGCTCTGAGGCTTGCAATCACAGGCTTTTTCGACCCCTAACTGTCTACACCTCGATGCCTTGCGGGAGAAGTGCGGACAGGCGATGAGATCCGCACGGAAGCTCTGCTTGCAGCTATGGACGCAGCGGACGCAGAAGCGGTTATACTTCCGGCGTCCGCTGTCCCCGATGAAGAACGACCACTCCTGCCGCCATTTCTGACTTCTGCTCACAGCTCAATCTCTCCTTTGTGCTTTTTGGGAGGGCAGCATTCCTTCTGCTTTTCAGCCTTTGCAGACTTGAGCCTGTCCATGATGGAGGACTTTTCGCCCCTTTCGGGGGCTTTGACCTCTGCGGTCTTGTCTTCCTTCGGACCGTTGTTGATGATCCCGTCAATCATGCCGTAGTCATCCTCCATCGACATCTCCGCTGCCTTGAGGTAGTTTTCCTTCTCAAGTGCCGCCATCCAGCTTTCCTTGCTGATACCGAGCATTCCGCCCTTTGCCGCATGATCGGCAATCTCCTTGGCATCTACGCACAAGCCCTCGGTGTTATCGGAATAGAGACGGTAAACCTCGCAGCCCTTCTCCAAAGCCTTCTCAGCCGCCTCCTGACCGGCGGGAAGAACGCCAGCCCATGCGTAGCCGTAGTCCTTCATATCCTGAACGGAGAGCGCGGGATCGGGCATTTCCGGCACTTCTTTGACTTCAAGGTCAAGAAGGCGGAGTGTGTCATCGTCAAAGCCGTTGTAGACATCATCAAGGACGAGTTTGCCGCGCTCATCGACAATGACACAGGCAGCTTCATCGCCGTAGGTGTCATGCTCCATCAGATAAAAGCTGTGACCGCCGACTTCGTGCTGGTCAATGGTGTGCCACGTCCCGATGTGACCGGCAACCGTCAGACCGGAGGTGTCGGCATTCATCTCAAAGTCCTTCTGCTCGGTAGCTTCCTGCTTCTGCTGCTCCTTCGAGATCATGGGGATCGCAACAATCTTATCGCCCAACTTAACAAACTGCTCCGGAACTTTGAAGAGGTCGGAAAACTTCTGCATTTGCTCTACGGTCAGAGAGCCGAAGCTGTCATCCGTCAATCCAACTACCATGAATGTTCCGGCAACAACGTCGTAGATGTCACCGTCCTCATCTCGCAAAGCGCGGTTCAGGGGCAGACCTTCCAGCTTGCCTTCCTCATTACAGACTAAGGCAACCGGGTCTTCGTAGGGATAAATTGCCTCGATGTAGCCGCCGACCTCATGCTGCAAGGACTCCAGACCGGAGTCAATCTCCTTCACATAAGGCTCCTTTCCCGGCTCAACGACGAGAACGGCGATAGTGCTGTCACGCTCGGCGGCTTCCCCTGAGCCGGTAATCCGGTATTCGTCGGGAATATCGTCAAGCTCACCGTCAAACTGCCTGTCCCACCTCTCGCTTGCGACACGGACATAGCCCTCATCGGTGAAGCGTCCCTGCTCATCCATCGCAATGTCGCGCCCATAGCGTTCATAGTCGATGTAGTTTGCCAGAGGACCGAGATCCTTTTCGGAGTAGATACCGGCTTCGTGTGCGTAATAATAGCCGAGGTCGGATTCGTCGTTGATACCGGGCATGATGTCGTAGCAGTCCAGATTGAACGTCAGGTTGATGAGATCGTCGATGTCGCTGACCTCATCGCAGCCAGCCTCCATAATGGCAGCGAGCTTTTCCTGATCGCTCAGGGAAAGCTCGTCAATCAAGGCGGCAAGGTAGTTGAGCTTATCAAGGCTCTCGTACTCGCCAAGCATCTTCTGAACGCCATAGATCGGGCATTCGTAGTCGGTGATAAACCACTCTTCATAGGGCTGACCGAAATCATCCTGCTTGCCGATCCCGATGCGCTCAAAGACTTTCTGCATCTCTTCCTCGGTGGTGGGCAGCTTCACCCACTCACCGATCAGCATACCCTCGTTGTACTTGCCAAGGTTCGTGACGAAGGCTTCAAAATCACCGTCTAATACGGGCATAGGCATCCTCCTTTCAGTCATCCATCATGCCGTCCGGCATGATATACAGTTCCTCAAACTCAGCATCGGTCATGGCTTCGAGCTTCCGGACGGTCTTATACATCAGCTCTGCGATCTCACCGTCCACGTCGTTCAGAGTGACGCTCTTCATATCGTCAATCAGCCGCTTCCGGCTGGACGTGTTGAAGCAGCACATCAGGTTGATTTCTTCCACGGTAAAGTTTTTCATATCAGAGTTCCATATCCTTTCCTTTGTTTTTCTGCGGCTTCGTCGTGTGAGGTGGCTGGGCTTTCTGTGCGGATTTCAGCTTGTCGCGGATGGATTCGCGGGCAGCGGGCTTCTTCGGGATGGTGTCGTAGATGGCAGTTCCGGCATCTTCCACATAGGAGCGGACATACTGGATGCTCTCAGAAAAGCGGATGGGGCGGTTCTTGTCCTCGATGTTGGTCAGCCGGACTTCATCGGCGGCAAAATCAACCGCGTCAATTCTGCACTTGATCCCATCCACATTCAGTGTCGCACCGACAGGAATGTAATCTGCGGCTTTGAGTTCCTTGAAGGTCTCGCCGTCCTTGCTGAGAAAGACATCCACGCCAGACTTCCAGAGCTTATGAGAACCGGCTACCCATGCGCTTTCACGGAAACCAGTAACCGGCACGGAAGGCTTGCCGCGCACCTTCTTTTCAAGGAGCTTTGTGCCGAGCAAGGGGGCAGCTTTTTCCGCGTCCTTGCCGTACAGCTCAAAATAGCCGTTCTGAGCAAAGCAGACCAGCGCGTCGGGATGCGCCTTTTTGACTGCCTCGTACTTGCGGAGTTCTGCGACGGGTAGCGGCGAAAGCACCTCTGTCCTCTCTGCCTCCGGCAGTCTGTCACGGCGGCTTTTCTGCTTGGTCAACACTTCTGACAGAGCCTCCGCATCCTTTGGGAGCGTCCGGTGGGCTTGTACGCCGCCATGCTCACTAACCAAAGCCATTGCCTCATCGAAGCTGCTGCGGCAGGGGGCTTCCAGCACAAAGCCATCCGCAAAGGTCAGCCGGTCATGATCCGGCGCAACCGCGTTCTGCGCCACATTTGCCGCCTGTTCCCGGTAGTTGATCTCAAAGACATCTCCGAACACCTTGCCGCGCTTGACGGTTTTCGGGACAATGACGCGGGCAACGCACTCGTCGTAGGTCTGCTCCGCATAGAAACGGAAGGTGTTGTGATCCCGCGTTCCCTGAATAAAGACCTGATTTTCATTGAGGCAGTGTGTTCCATGCGGGCGGCAGAACCACATCAGCGTCTTGTCTTCGGGATTCTGGCTTTCGGCGGCGCGGCGGATGATGCGCTTGTCGATGTCGAAGTCTTCCTTGTAGCTGTCCACATGACTGTCCACGAGCTTCTGCAGCTCCGCAACGATGTCAATGTCTGTGTATTTCTTCATGCGTCTCCTTTCTCACAACTCCATGTCGTGCGTTTTGGATTTGACCGGAGGCTTCTTCTCCGGCTGCTGTTTTGCAGCAGTCCTGAGCTGATCACGGATGGAGGGCTTTTCCTGCTTCTGCTCCTGCCTGACATATTCCAGCGTCGGCATCAGCTCACGGTAACACCCCTGTGTTTTCCTCGCCGCATGACGGCGATGGATTTTGAACAGCGGCTCACCGTTCTGCGTGACCGTGTTACCCTCGATCCTGACGCCGTTCCGTGCCAGCAGATTGAAGGAGTGATTGGAGGCGCGATAGGACGCCCGCATTCCGTCATTGTTATAGGCAATCTGCCCCTTGAGCGTGTCCATGACTGCGGCTTTGATTTCCTTCTCTTCGGCAGTCAGGCGGTGCGCTTTCGGTGCTTGCGCGGCTTCCTCCGGCATGGAGGCAACGGGAGACTTGACCTCCACGGTTTTTACCTCAATCGAGGTAATCTCATCGTTCTCCCATGCAACGACCTCCGGGTCTCTTTCCACTGCTTTCTCAGGCATGACTTCCTTCTGCACTTCGGTCTGCTGGCGGAACGCATCGACGAAAAGTGCGGTCAGTCCGGGATTGGGTTTATCCACAAGGAAGCGGGAGGCGTTCTCCGGGCAGACATCAACGCTCTTCGCCCATTCCTTGAGGGGCTGGGGAATGCGCCCATCAAAGTCTTTCTGCTGAATGGTATTTGCGAGGACATACCGGACGCGCTCCGGAGAGAACTGCTCAAGGATGCTTTTCACGGCAGCATCCGCATCCAGCCGGTTGTCTCCGTAGTTAGAACTGATTGCCGCCTCAATCGCACGGCGACATTCCACGTTTGCAGCGAGAGAAGCACGATATGACTCCAGCTCACCAGCTTCATAGGCATAATTCGCCGTCTCGCGGTAAATGGGGACTTCCGGCTTTTCCTCCGGAACAGCTTCCTTTACGGGAGCTTCGACTTCCATCTCTGCGGACTGTGCTTTCTCTGCCAGCAGCACCTTGAGCTTGGCGTCAATGCCCTCGATCATCTCAGCCGCCGTCTTGCGGATGGTGCCCAGAGAGCTTTTCAGTTCCTTGGTTTCCTTGCCGGATGACCAACCGGCGATGTAGCCGAAGGAATAGTCCGAGGTTTCAATGCCGTAACGCTGGCAGACGGTGTAGGCAACGCTCTCCGCCTCAACCTCCTTGGTATGCCGATCCTTCTTATCTTCTGGCGCGGCTTTCTCATCCGGCTTGACGGCGTGGAGCTTTGCGTGGGCGATCTCGTGAATGGCGGTTTTGACCGTCTGGATTTCGCTCATGCCCTCCTGAATGGCAATGCGGCTTTCAACCGGCGAGAAGAATCCCTTTGCGCCGCCCGGAATGTCCTCAAAGGAAATAGGGACGGGAGATTCCTGCCTGAGCGCGTCGAAGAACGCCTCGTAGTTTTCGACGGTGCCTTTCAGCTCATCGACGATAATGTCCGGAAGCTCCTTGCCGTCCGTCTGGGAAACATCAAAGACACTTACCACCTTGAAGGCAGGACGCAGGACCTCAACCGTTTCCGTGACAGCCTTCCCATCTGCGCCGATCACCGGCTTCTGCGTCAAAGGATCAATCTTCTCACGCTCTTCCTGCGCCTTGTACGGCGCGGGTGCAAGAATCTTGATGCCCTTTTCGCCCTTCATGACCTGACGGTCAAAGTTGCGCTGCCACGAGGTATAACCGGCAACATAGGTTGCCTCCGGCTTCTGCATCGCAATGAGCAGCGTGTTGTTGAAGGAATAGTTGTAGAACTTGGACATCGTGCGGAGATATTCCTTGAACCGCTCGGATTCAAAAAGCTCCTTGATGCCCTGTTCCAGCTTGTCCGTGATTTCGCGGACTTGCTGTGCATTTTTGTTTTCAGCCATCTCAAACCTCCATTTCTTATTTGCTTTTGGGCGAAGGAAACCCCGTCTGGGATTTGCTCAGTAAACGAGCCTTTACCTCAGACGGGGTTTCTCTGCGCGTCATCCGACGATGGAAGATGTTATCCTCGTTCTCCCATTCAATCAGCCGGTCAAACATATCCGGGTGCTTTGTGACCATGTGCAGCAGCTCCGAGTCACTGGCGTTGGGACAGAACCAGCAGCCGTTTCTCCGGCAGTGAGTGTAGATTGGGGAAAGCAGCCCGTGTTCCTGACAGAGCTTGTAGGCGTCAACCTCGGTCATGCCGTACTTGGCAAGCAGACTGACCTTCTTCACGCCGTCCAGACGCGCAAGGCGTTTGGGTTCATCCTCCGCGATGCCGACATAGCTCACGGTGTCCGGAGAAAGCGCGGCATTGTACTTTCGGACGGGCGGGATTTTGCAGTCCCGATTGACCGCGCACATCCCGGCCCACGCAAAACCGCGAACCTCGCCCTTGTGCGGTCCGCGGGTGATGACATGATGGAACACCTCATCGTAGGTCTTGTCCGCATGGAGAATGGTGAACTTGATGCCCAGCTCCTTTTCGCAGAAGGGCTTGAGCCGGTCATAAATGAAGTCCCGGTGTTCCGGGACTTCGCCGCTTGTGTTTTTGTCGAACATGACCTCACTGAAAACCGCCTCGTCCAGCGGCTCATTGTGCTGTGCAGCCAGCAGGAGCGTCGCTACGCTGTCTTTGCCTCCGCTACATGAAGCAACATACTTTGGGCGGGTCATCGCTCAAACTCCATCTTGAAGCTGACGTATTTGCCGCCGCTGTCATCCAGACGAATCACCGCATCATAGAGCTGAGGCTTCTTCGGCGTGTAAAGCCCGGTCACGCGGCACCAGCCCTTGTCCAGCAGCTCCTTTGCAATCTTCTTGGTCAGCTTCTTTTTCTTGCTGGAAAAGAACTTGTTGTCTTCCCACAGGCAGAAGGAGCATTCCTTGTTCGAGCAGTAGAAATTGCCCTTGCCGACGTAGACCGGAGAGCCGCAGCGGGGACATTTGCCGATTTCCTCCTTGCCCGTGCCGAAACGCTGGGCTTCGGCATCGGAGAGAAACGGGTAGGCTTTCACGAGGTCGCCGGTCATCCGGACAATGCCGCTGAGGAAGGCGTCTGCATCCGCATTGCCGCGCTCAATCTCCATGAGCGTGTTTTCCCATTCTGCTGTCATTGCGGGAGAGGTGATCTGTTCCGGCAGAACACAGACAAGGTTGCAGCCGTCCTTCGTGGGAATGAGGGATTTGCCTTTACGCTCTGCAAAGCCGGATTTCACCAGCTTCTCAATGATACCGGCGCGGGTCGCGGGTGTTCCAAGACCTTTCTTCTCGGTGTCATCGTCGAACTGATCATTTCCGGCAGTCTCCATTGCAGACAGGAGCGTATCTTCCGTGTACTGCTTCGGAGGCGTTGTGAAGTGTTCGGTGATACTGGCAGACACACCCTCCAGAACATCGCCCTCGTGGACTTCGGGCAGGGACTTTACGGGATCGTCCTTTTCCTTCGTCTTGAGGGAAGCCTTGAACAGCTCTTCGACGGCTTTCCAGCCGTTTTGAACGACGGTCTTGCCCTTGGTTATGAACGCATAGCCCTCGCAGGAGAGCGTGATCTGCGTTTCTGCGTAGGTGTGCTTCTCTCCGGTCGCACACAGAAGGCGCATCCCGACAAGATTGAGGATTTTCTGTTCCGACTGAGGAAGCGCGAAAACATCCTGCTTTTCAAGCTGGACGGTCGGGAGAATGGCATGGTGATCTGTGACCTTGCTGTTGTCGGTTACGCGGGCAATGTCCGGAGTAACCGAAACACCGGAGAAAAGCGGAAGCTGGCGGCAGACGATAGAAATAACCTGACGGGCGGTGTCCTCCATATCGTCCGTGATGAACTGGCTGTCCGTGCGCGGATAGGTCAGGAGATTCTTTTCGTAGAGTGTTTGTACGAGATCGAGCGTCTGCTGGGCGGTGAAGCCGTAATATCGGTTTGCCTCGCGCTGCAAGGTGGTCAGATCATAGAGCCTCGGAGGATTGACGGTTTTCGTCTCCCGCTTGAGAGAAGAAACGACGGCTTGCTTTTTCTCGCAAGCCGCCGCAATTCTTTTTGCTTCCTCTTCGGTTTTAACCTTTTCCAGATCGGCGGTCAGATCGCCCTTGCCGACATGGACGTTGAAATACTTCTCCTTCTGGAACGTGGAGATTTTCCCGTCGCGCTCCACCAGCATTGCAAGGGTCGGCGTCTGGACGCGCCCAACCACCAGCTTCTTGTGATAGAGCGTGGTAAACAGGCGGGTGCCGTTGATACCGACAATCCAGTCCGCCTTCGAGCGGCTGAGTGCCGCTTCATAGAGACGGTCATATTCCTTGCCGTCCCGGAGATGGGTGAAGCCTTCGCGGATGGCGGAGTCCTCCAACGAGCTGATCCACAGACGCTTGAAGGACTTGGTGCATCCGGCTTTGTCGTAGACCAGCCGGAAGATCAGCTCACCCTCGCGTCCTGCATCGGTTGCGCAGACCAGCTCGGTGACGCGCTTGTCCTTCATGAGAGCGGACAGCACCTTGAACTGCTGTGCTTTGTCCTTCGTGACCTCGAACATCCAGCTTTCCGGAACAATGGGGAGATCGTCATACCGCCACTTGGCATACCGCTCATTGTAGGAGCTGGCGTCTGCCAGCTCCACCAGATGACCGAAGCACCACGAAACGATGTAATTGCCGCCCTCCATGTAGCCGTCCTTGCGGGACGTCGCGCCCAACACCTTTGCGATGGACTGGGCAACGCTGGGCTTTTCAGCAATGACTAAGATCAATCTTCATCACCATCCGTTTCAGCATCCTCCGCAATCTGCGGCTCTTCATCCTCGTTGATGTACGGCTCTTCCTCGTAGCCTTCATCATCGAAGAAGTCCATATCCTCATCCTTGGGCTTTCTGCCCTTGACGAACTTGATGTAGTAATACGCCGCGCCCGCAGCTCCAACAAGGACGAAGACGATAAGAACCATACCGACATTGGATTTCTTTTCGGGCTTGGGAGCAGGAACGTCGGTTTCTGCATCCTTGTCCGGCTCAGGCATAACGGGAGCTGTGCCGGTGCATTCGCTCATGTTATTCTTGCAGACCGGGCAGTCGGTGTTGACCTGACCGGCAGCACATTTTTCTTTGCAGTTACAGGTGGTCAGCGCAGCCGCAGTATCTTCATCCAGCAGCGCAAGCAGGTCGCTTTCATCGACCATGTTGAGGAAGTACGTCTGATACTGTTCCTCATCCTCGTTGATGGGCGCATCGTAGTCGATGACAATGAAGAAGGTGTTGCCGTTCTTCGTCTGAACAGTGATGAACTGCTTGTTGGTTGCCTTGTCATAGAGCAAGTCGCGGGTGTAGGCGTTGCCCTCATCGTCAATCGGCTCACCCTTCGGCTTTTCAGTGGCGGGAGTGACTGCGGGCTGCTGTTCCGGCTGGGTTGCATCCGTAACGGGAAGGTTCTGCTCGGTATCATCGGCGTAGGCAAACGCCGTGACAGAGAAGCAGGACAGAACCATGACGCAGACCGCAAGGATGGTCAGAAAACGAAACTTCTTACGCATTGTCGATTACCTCCGTATTTTCAGCGGGCTTGGTGCCGCCCTTCATGGAAGACAGGAACGCCATGATCTGATCCTTGTCCATCACCATAGAGCGCACGGTGTTGATGATTTCAAGGTTTTCCAGCTCCGTCTTCTTGTCGTACAGCTCCTTGAGCTGTCCTTCGATTTCGGACTTCTTCTTTTCAGCCTTCTCGATGTCGGAGAGGACTTTCTGATACTTGGGATTCATGCAAAACTCCTTTCTTTTAATAGGCGGGTCTTCCGAAGGCGTAGAAATGCTGCTGCCAATAGGAAGAGTTGATAGATGTGTACTGAATGGGATCGCCGCAGTGGATCATGACGCCATCACCAACGTAGATGCCGACGTGAGACACGCCGGGGGTGTCATACGTCCCGACGAAAAAGATGAGATCACCGGGCTGTGCATTCGCCTTTGAAACCGACGTACAGACGTTGTAAAGTCCCTGTGCGCCCAACCGCCCGGTATTCACAAGTCCGCTGTTTGTGAGAACGTAGCTGACGAAGCCGGAGCAGTCGAAGGATGTGTCGGGATTGGAGCCGCCCCACACATACGGATAGCCGAGATACTTTTCCGCCTCGGTGATCAGTGTCGCAAACTTCTCGTCGTTCAAGTATTCCGGGTTGACATCGTAGTCGGCGGGAGGATTGGTGATGTACTTGTCCACATAGGGAGAGTCACCGAACAGATCCTCACGGTTGCCCAGCACAGACATATACGTCGCATACATGGAGAGCTGTTCCTGCCCCATGATGTAGACCGGGACATGGGAGAGGTTGAAGTTTTCGAGCTTCACGTTGCAGATGTAGTAGTCATACGAGACGCGATAGGTTTCCGTGTGCGTGTTGCCGTCTGCATCCGTCCATGTGTCGGTCTCCGTGCGGTATCTGGTTTCGACGATGACCTCTTCGGTGAGGATGTACTGCTTCTCAAACAGCATTTGAAGCGTACCCTGCACCTCATCCAGCGTGAACTCGCCCTCATGGAGAGCCGAGAGAATGGAGATCAGCACATAGGGGTCATGCTCAATATCGTCCAGATCAAAGTGATACTTGTCATAGTCATGGGTGCTTTCGTAGTTATCCAGATAGCGTTGCAACTCTTGCTCCATCCGGCAATACTGCGCCTCCGCGCCCAGCATCGCGTCATCCTCACTGAGATAAGAGGAAGCGATAACCGACGAGCCGGTAGAGGTGAGCATCGAACACGAGCTGATTCCGGCACCGAGCAAAACGAGAAGGGCAATTCCGACGCCGATCCAGATGAAGACCTTCTTGTTCTTCTCAAAGAACTCCTTGATCTTGTCGGACGCCTTCTCACCGAGCTTCTTGCCGGTATTCTTTGTGGCAGTCCCGGCGGTCTGAGAACCGGCATTTCGAGCGGCGGCATATTCCTTCTTGATGTTCTGCTTCTGATAGTGCTTGTTCATGTTCTGCTTCTTCATCTCAGGATGCTCCTGCTGATTTTTCTCATATTGGAGCTTTGCATCAGCGACATCAGCCTTGTGTTCCAGCTTGGAGACCTTCTCATAAGGCTTGTTGACGCTGCTTTCCCGATGATGGCTGAAATGCCGAGCGGCAGTCTCAGCGGCGATCTCCGTTTTATGCGCCGCCTCAACCGCTGAGTTTTCCTGCTCGACCTCATGGATTTTGCCGTGAATGCCGGAGACGAGGGTGTCACCGACCTTGCGGACGGTTTTATCTGCTTCAAATTGCAGCTTGCCTTTGCCTTTGGGCTTTTTCAGCTCATCCTCAAAATGAAGGCGTGTTTTGCCCTTGCCGGTCTCTTCATCGAAGACGCGCTCTTTCTTGAGAACCTTGTGCGTGGGCAGCTTTTCACGGGCGGCATCCAGACGCTCATGCGCCTTCTCGGACTTCCTTTCGAGCTTCTGCACCCGCTTCGTGGGCGGGGCGGCATCGTCCGAGACCGGCTTTGCAGAGGCGGTTTCCGCCGCTTGAGTGAGAATAGCATCCGCATCCACTGCCTCCACCGCAGAGGTCTTGCGCAGCTTGTGCGTGACAACTGTTTCGGCAATCACTGTGCCGGTATGAGAAGAAACGCCGCGCTGCTCCAAAACAGGGGGCTTGAACGATGTTTCCGACGAGGGCAGCGGTTCAGGTACATTCTGGGGTGGATTTTCCGGCTTTTTCTCTTCTGTGACAGACGTTTCAGAGGACGGCTGCGTGTTGTTATCCTCAGCGTGTTCCGCCTGAAACTGACGCTGCTGACGGCGCATCTGCACCTTTTTCTGTTCCTCCGGTGAAAGTGCCTCGGAAGGCTCGGCTGTCTCAGCGGGCTTCACCAGCTCTGCATCTTCCAGCCTCTTTGACACACGCTGTTCGGTGCCAGCCGTCAGGTTTTTCTCGACCGCGCCGTCTCGTGTCATCCGCACGACTACCTTGTCGCGGGCTTTAAGTTCCGGTTCCTTCGCCATTAGATTTCACCCCCAATCCGCTTGTAGGCAAGCTCGGTGTACGCCGGATTCAGCTCGATGCCGACGAAATGACGCCCCATCTGTGAGGCAACCATGCCGGTTGTGCCGCTTCCCATGAACGGGTCAAGCACAATACCGCCTTCGGGACAACCGGCAAGCAGACAGGTCTCAACCAGCTTTGGAGGGTAGGCGGCATAGTGACCGCCCTTGAAGGGGACGGTGTTGATCTTCCAGACGTCGCGCTTGTTGCGGAGCGGATTGATGTCTGCGTCCTTGATCTCGCCATGCTCACGCGGGCGGTTGATGGACTGCGGCTGAGGCTGACCGGGAACGGTCTTGCCGTATTTGTTGCCGCCCTTCATGCCGCGCTTGAGGCGTTCTGCCGTTGCGGGAGCAATCGGCTCTGAGATCGCCTTGTAGTCAAAGAAATACTTCTTCGACTTGGAGAACAGGAAAATATGCTCGTAGCAGCGGGCGCAGCGGTCTTTGACGCTCTCCGGCATGGGGTTATCCTTCATCCAGATGATGTCGTTGCGCAGATACCATCCGGTATCGCGGAGGGCAAAAGCCAGCATCCACGGAATGCCGATCATGTCTTTCGGCTTGCAGCCCTCAACCTTGTTGTTGAGAGCCACAGCCTGACCGTTTCTGCCGTTGGGGTTCTTCGGGTCAATAAAATCTCCCTGATTGCCTTTTCCGGCGTAGGTGTCCGAGATGTTCAGCCAGAGCGTTCCATCCGGACGCAAAACGCGCCTGACTTCGGTAAACACTTCCGTCAGGCGCGAGATATATTCCTTCGGCGTTGTCTCTCTGCCGATCTGAGCCTCCATGCCGTAATCGCGGAGCGCGTAATACGGAGGGGACGTCACACAGCAATGAACGCTGTCATCGGGCAGAGTTTTCAAGATTTTAAGGCAATCGCCGGTATGAATGATGTCAAGTTGTATGGTGGTGTACCTCCTGTTCTGTTGGATTTGTGTTTCCATTGAAATGTTGGCTGTAAAACCCGACAACATTTCAATGGGCATCAGTCGGAGTAATACTCGTCCGGCTCATAGTCCTCATCTTCAATGAAGTCCTCGTCGAGATCGTCAATCTCGTCTGCCCAACGGTCGAAGATTTCCTCGGCTTCCTTCGCCGCCTCACGATAGAGGCTCAGGCGGTTCTTCTCAAAGGCAGCGAAAGCAGGAACGAACTTACCAAACTCGCGGATTGCCTTCACATCCTGCGTGCGCATATCTGCGACGCACTGAATGATTTCGGACATCGTGAGCAGATCGTCGATCATCAGCTCATACTTGTCCTTGGGGATAGAAACGGTTTCATCATCACCCGCGTCAGCGAAAGGGGTATTCTCATCGCTGTTGTTGCTTTCGGGAACATCAATCTTGAAGTAGAAACCGATCATATCCACAGATACCTTGGTCATAATCTGACGTGCCTCCTTGACCTTTTCGTCGATGTCCTCCCTCACATGGAGGTAGGCGCGATGATGCTTCTTGAGATCGCTTTCCAGTCGGATCAGATCGGTCAGCTCCCACAGAGCCTTAAACAGTGCGGAGGTGTTCTCTCCGTATTCGATAGCGTCCGCGTAGGGAATGGTAATCATCTTGTTGTTCATATTCAAAAATCCTCCTATCAGTTCTGTACGGTTTCTTCGGGTTTGGTGGTCATGATGCGGTAAAGCTGGGTGTCCTTCGGGAAATCGTCCTTGAAGGGAACGATGGTCGAGCCATAGAAGATCAGCCCCTCACCGGCGTTGGAATTGGTGATGTAGTTCTGCTGGCTGGGCGAGATGTTCAGCGCCTTCGAGAGAATCTGCCGGTCACCGGATGCCTGATTCAGAAGATAGACAAAATCCGAGTTTTCAAAGATGTTCTCTACCTCGCGGGACGCAAGCAGATCCTTGACATTCTGCGTGATTCCGGTCGGAATGCCGCCCCACTTTCTGAAACGCTTCCAGATTTCCACGCTGTACGCGGCGGTCTGTTCCTCCTTCAAGAGCAGATGGAACTCGTCCATGTAGTAGCGCGTTGCCTTGTGCTGGGCGCGGTTGATGGTAACTCTGTTCCACACCTGATCCTGCACGATGAGCATTCCGAGCTTCTTGAGCTGCTTGCCGAGTTCGCGGATGTCATAGCAGACGAAGCGATTGTTGACATCCACATTCGTTCTGTGATTGAAGACGTTCAGAGAGCCGTGAACATAGATTTCAAGGGCAGTTGCGATGCGCTGTGCCTCCGGCTCCTTCTGATTTCTCAGAATGTTGTAGAGGTCTTCAAGAATGGGCATTTTCTCCGGTTTGGGGTCTGCAAGAAACTCCTGATAGACCATGCGGACGCTGCGGTCAATGATGGTCTTCTCAACCGGCTGCAAGCCGTCCTTGCCGCCGACAATCAGCTCACACATGGAGAGAATGAAGTCGGATTTCAGCGTCAGCGGGTTTTCCTCTTCGGAGTAGTTCGTGTTGATGTCCAGCGGATTGATATAATCCGTGCTGACCGGAGAGATGCGGATGACCTGACCGCCGAGCTTCTGCACGAGGGGGAAATACTCGGCTTCGGGGTCGCAGACGATGATGTCATCCTCTGTGATGAGGAAGGCGTTCGTCATTTCGCGCTTTGCGGAGAAGGACTTACCAGAACCGGGCGTACCCAAGATCAGCCCGTTGGGGTTTTTGAGCTGCTTGCGGTCAACCATGATCATGTTGTTGGACAGCGCGTTCAGCCCGTAGTAGAGAGCTTCGCCGCCCTGAAAAAGCTCCTGCGTGGTGAACGGCACAAAAACCGCTGTGCTGGAAGTGGTCAGTCCTCGTTCGATTTCCACCTGATTGACGCCGATGGGCAGAGAGGACATCAGCCCTTCTTCCTGCTGGAAGTCAAGACGCTTGAGCGCACAGTTATACTTTTGGGCAATGGCGGCGGTCTGGAACACCGCGTTTTCGAGCTTCTGGCGGTTGGTTGCTGTGTTCATGATGAGGATGGTCACGAGGAACAGTCTCTCATTGCGGGTCTGGAGATCCTGCAACAGACGCTTCGCCTCACCGCCGAAGGTGGCGAGGTCGGACGGGATGATGTCCATGTCGTAGCCGGAGCGGACGGCTTTTTTCTGCTCTTCGATCTTCATCTTGTCGAGGTCGGTGATCTTCATCTTGATGCTCTTGATTGCCTTCGCCTGGTCAATCGTCCGGATATGAAAATTGACCGTGATGTTGCTGTCCATCTCAAGGAAGTCGGCAAGCATACGGTCATTGAGTTCCGGCGCGAGGATTTGCAGGAAGCTCACTGCGCCGATGGTTCTGCCCATCTTGAAGCACTTGCCTTCACGGAAGTCAAAGGAAGTGGGCGCGATGAAGTCCTTCGTGCTGAGTCCTGTCCGGGCTACCATGTCAAAGGAAAAGCGGAACGGCTCATTGGTGTCCATGTTGAACACATCATGAAGCACTTTCAGCCGCTCATAGCCGGACAGCGGCTCGGTTCTCACACCGAGGGTTTTGAAGTTATTGAGAATATCGGTTTCGATGCGTTCGAGCTTCGGCTTTGCCGTGCGGAGGGAGTCTGCCTCAATGCCGAAGGTGATGTACTTCCTCTTGACCAGTCCGTTGTTGCCCTTGGTGAGCTGACTTTGCAGCATACCGGAATACTCGGAGCGGATGTCGTTGAAGGCGTCCTCCTGTGCCGGAATGTTGATGCGCTTGCGGAACTCATTGAGGCTTGCCTTCTGATTGATGAAGGAGAGCTGGACGAAAATCGAGCTATCGAAGTAGTTCAGAAAGTCGCACCAGTTCTCAAAGATGGCAGTTTTGTCCTCGTTCTGCGCAAGCTGGTAGTTGATGTCCTCAAAGGCGATGGACTTCGTGTAGAGGCGGCTGTTCACCTTGCAGATACCGTCGCGGCACATCTCCACATAGGGAATGGTCTGCTGGGCGGACTTGCGGACTTTCTTTGCCTTCCTGTCCTTTTTCTTCTGCATGACGATCCGCTTCTTTTCCTGAGCGGAAAGGGCATCGCCGTAAACGACGCCGTTTTTGACGGTCATCTTAGGCTTTGCCTTTGCTGTGCTGTTGTTCAAGCTGCAATTCCTCCTGTTCTTTGATTTTCTGCTGAATTTCAGCATAGAGATTGTTTGTGCGATAGGGACGCACCTTGTCCCGGATAAACATGGACTGTACGATGTGGTACAGATACTTTTCGGCGGGCTGTCCGTCCTTCTCGTAAAGCGCGAAGAAGATGAACGGGAGCATGATCACCACCATCAGCATTGCCGCCGTAGACAAGTCGAGATGCGCCTTCGCCAGAAAGAAGATCGGGACACCGACTGCCGCAGCGATGGAAAAACAAATGAGCTGCCGCTTGGTCAGGTTGAACATGACCTTCGTTTTGACGCGGTTAAGATCCTTCGGGACCGGAACAAATGCCATTGACTGTTTCCTCCTTTCTAAGCTGCTTCTCGTAGCGCAGCTTCATTTGTGCGGGATATTGATCCTCCTTCGGCTGACGCTTGCCTGTCCAGCGAAGCCCACCCGCTTTGCCTTGACAGATCCAGCCGGAAGCCCGAAGGCTTGCACCGTTTTCACTTTCCAGTGTGTAGGTGATGATGCGCTTATAGCCCATAGCCGCCGCAGCTCTTGCCGCCGCGCCGTAGAGAAAGCTGCAAGCGTTCTTTGCCCCGTTGGTGCATAGCCTTGTGACCTCCAATGTGAAGCCGTCATCCAGATACCGGCTGACAGGACGCCCGGCGATGATTACACCGACAAGCTCACCGTCTGCTTCACAGCCGATGGAAAACTTGTGACCGGCAACCGGCTTGTGATGTCGGTGATGCTTCCGGACGTACTCGTTGGCGTCTCGAAGAGAGATGGGTTTTAGCCGCAGCATGGTGTTTCCTCCATTGGAAGATGTGCCGTGCATTCGACCTCGTTGCCCCAAACGTCCCAGCCTTCGGGGGACTGACGGGCAAATAGCTCTACGCGGGGAAGGTCTCCCATGAGCCGAACAATGCGCTCCCGCGCCTCATCCGGCTTTTTGGAATGCTCTTCGATGTGGCTGAGGATGACCTGACGCACACCGGCGTCAACACGCTTCGGATGCCCCTTTGTGGCAAGGATGCAGATTTCGGCGTTTGCCCTCGTCCAGTACCCCATGCCGGTGAAGAGGTCATCGTTCCTGCGGTTTTGCTTCACCCATACAAAAGCCACGGTCTTATAAGAAAAGCCCCATGCCGCCAGCACTTCGAGTGCTTCACAGAGGCACGGGAACGTGATCCAGAGAAACAGGGCGCAGTCCTTCGCGGCAAGCTCACCGACTGGAAGTGCCTTGATGTCCTCAATGCACATCGTCGGGTAGTGGCTTTCTGCCGACCGCCCCTGTCCCTTCTTGGAGTAAGTCCGATACGCCCAAGGGGGATCGGCGTAGATGATGCTGTACTTCTTCATGCTGCCGACCTCCTTAGTGCGCATGGAAGATGGATTTTGCGAGGCTTCCGGTCTTGAACAGCGAGAAGCACAGAATGACCGTGTACGCTGCCACAGAGAACAGAGCCGAATGAATGTTGTCTGCGATGATCATGCCGTTGATCAGCACCGCATAGATGCCGACGCAGACCATGATGAGAAAGCCCTGAAATGCCAGAGCGAACAAGCCTTTCAGATAGTTCGTGCCGATGCTGCCCCATTCGCGGTTGCTCATGGTTGCGATGGGAATAGGCGCAATGCTCACGGTGCAGTAAATCTCAATCATGCGCCCGTAGAGAATAACCGTAATGAGGATCGCCATGATTTTGAGGCACAGGCTGATCAGAAGCGTTTCTATCGACAGTCCGAGCAATTCTCCGACACCCATGTTCTCCATGCCGGTACGCATCTGCGCAATCGTCGCGTCAATGTCAATGCTGGTGTTGCCGTGGATTACTCCTGCTGCACCGGAAACCACGTTCTGCCCGATGTCGAATACTGCCATCACGATGTCAAACGTGTGTGTCACGAGATAGATCGCCACAGCCGCCTTGAAAAACCACTTGAAGAACATCCATGTGTCCATGTCGTGAAGGTTGTTTTTCTCGGTGATCATGGAAATCAGCTCGTAGCACAAAACGAAGGTGATGATGATACCAGCGATGGGGACTATCACGTTTTCGGATAGTCCCCGGATCATCTGGTACACGCCGCCGTTCCAGCCGGACGGTGTTTGCCCAACTTCGGCGGCAATCGTTCCTACCTTCTCGTTGACATCGGTGAACATATTGGTCAGGTTGCTCTCGATCCATCCGATCAGCATATCCTTGAGAGCTTGTTCGATCTTTTCTAAAATGCTGCCCAATATTTCACCACCCTTCGGTTAAGCTGGGCTTGCCGTGGATTAGCCGAACAAACCGGAGAGCAAGGGGATGAGGGTCGTGCCGATCAGCACCACACCGCCGCCAGCCATGAGCTGCTTGATGCCCTGAGACTTGGCGCCGGGGTTGTCGTTGCCGTAGCCTTCCATGAGGTTGACAACACCCCACACTGCGAGACCTGCGCCGAGGGCGATAACGAGCGTCTGAAGAACCGTGACAGCCTGATTGATGAAAGCCATAGATTTTCCTCCTTGATTTGAAAAAGATTGGTTGTGTATTTTTGAAAATGGGCATAAAAAAAGAAGCCCCGTCGCTGTTCTGCTTTGGGAGCCATCAGGCTTTACCCACTGCGCAGTGCAGCGACGGGGCTTTAATCCGCTTCGACCTCGCCCATATCATAGAGGTCGAATGTGTCATCGGGCTTGACTACCAGCTTGTGCTGCCGGTACTTCTCGATGTCAAAGGCGTTCCGCTTGTCATAGTCGGAGAGCTGCCGGTATTTTGGATGCTTCGTAATGTCGTATTTGTTACTGAGAAAAGGTCTCACGCCTCGAAGCTGCAAAATACACTTAGCTCCGTCCATGACGGCGATCTCGTCCTGAGACATCAATTCCTTGCCGGTCTTCTGATAGTTCAAGCCATAAGAGTTGTTGTTGGAACGGGTTTCTGAGGTGTTGTAAAGGTCGATTGTCTCCTTACCCAACACCTCGCTGATTTCTTTGAGGGTCGATTTTTCCTTGCCGCCGAGGAAAAGGGTGCAGTCACAGTTGCCTGTGATGGTGTCAGCCGCATCCTTGTAGATGGTCTTGAGCTGAGACTGGGACTGCAAGATGATTGACGCCGAGATTTCCCGGCTGCGGATGGTTGCGATGAGCTTATCAAACTTCGGGATTTGACCGATGTTCGCAAACTCATCCAGCAGACAGCGAACATGGACGGGAAGCCGTCCGTTGTAAACATCATCTGCTTTGTCGCAGAGAAGGTTGAAGAGCTGGGAATACATGATCGCCACGACGAAATTGAAGGTGTCATCTGTATCGGAAATGATGACGAACAGCGCAGTTTTCCGGTCTCCGATGGTATCCAGCTCCATCTCATCGTAGCTCATCAGCTCCCGCAGCTCTGCGATGTCGAAGGGCGCAAGCCTTGCACCGCAGGAAATCAAAATCGACTTGGCGGTTTTGCCAGAGACGAAAAGTCAAGGACTTTTTCATCAAATTCAAAAAGAAGTTACATTTTGCGGACTTCCTCACGGAGC
>NZ_JAJEPW010000051.1:0-21112 GCF_020687045.1 Brotocaccenecus cirricatena | reverse complement strand
ACTTCTCAGTCTGCAAGTGTGGAATTTGTTCGCTTTCAGCGAACAAATTATGCGCGCGGCAGACTGCAAGCCTTTTGTCAAAAAAGGGCGAAGCCCTTTTTTGACAAGCTGATTACATTCTGGCGGCGTAGTAGTTCATCAGGCAGCCGTCCAGGATGATCTCCTTCTCATCCTGGGTCAGGCCCCGGACGTGGAGCAGCAGGTCATGGGTGCTGCCGTCGCGGCAGATGACCTGGGCGGGGATGTCCTCTGCGCCGTTTTCGATGGCGGCCCGGATGCCGGGGACGAACACGCAGTCGCCGGGCTGATAGTCGAAGGGCGTGCCCTGGTCGATGGTGAAGGGCAGGATGCCCCAGTTGATGCAGTTGCTGCGATAGCGCTTGGTGGCGTATTCATAGCAGATGTTGGCGAAGCCGCCCAGCACCTTCTGGCAGGAGGCAGCCTGCTCCCGGGCGGAGCCGTCGCCGGGCTTGTTGGCAAACACGCAGGAGCCGAACTGGGTGTTCTTAGCCAGCGCCTGGGCATCGCCCACCCGGCCCAGAACCTCCAGCAGACCGGCGGGGACGTCGCCCTGGCGGCGCTGGGCCTCACGGGCGGCTACATCCTTGGCCCGGGGCACATACTCCGGCACCCGGCGGGACAGGGTGAACTCCGCCAGACGCAGGGGGTTGGAGCGATAGGAGGAGGTCTCGCCGGAGGGGATCAGCTCGTCGGTGGTGGTGACGGGATCGTGGATCACGGCGGCCAGCTCCACCAGCAGGTTCTCGGTGAGATTGTACATCTTGGGCCAGTCGGTGATGTTGGGGCCCATCACCAGCTCCACGCTGGGATCGGCCTTGCCGAAGCCGTAGTACAGGCGGTTGTCATACACTTCCTTGTCGAAGTGATACTCGTGGTGGACGGGGGTATAGTCCACGTCGGTGGCGGCGGTGATGCGTCCGCCGTTGGCGGCGGTGGCGGCGATGGACCGGGCGTCCATCAGGCACACGGCGGCGAACTGTCCCTCGCCGGGCTTGGAGCCCTCGCGGTTGGGGAAGTTGCGGGTGGTGTGCCGCAGGGACAGGCCATTGTTGGCGGGCACGTCCCCTGCGCCGAAGCAGGGACCGCAGAAGCTGGGCTTGATGATGGCGCCGGAGGCCAGCAGGTCGGCGGTGGAGCCCACCTTCATCAGCTCCAGGGACACGGGCACGGAGGTGGGGTACACGTCGAAGCTGAAGGCACCGGAGCCGGTATAGTGGCCCCGGACGATATCCGCCGCCTCGGTGATGTTGTCAAACAGACCGCCGGAACAGCCGGCGATGACGCCCTGGTCGGCCCAGACGGCGCCGTCGTGGATCTTGCCGGTGAGCTGGGGGTTGGCCTTGGGGAAGCGGCGCTTGGCGTCGGCCTCCACCTTGGCCAGCAGCTCCTGGGCATTTTCCAGGAACTCGTGGATGGTCCAGGCGTTGGAGGGGTGGAAGGGCAGGGCGATCATGGACTCCATCCTGGACAGGTCGATGGTGATCATCTTGTCATAATAGGCGTCCTGGCCCGGGTGCAGGGGCTTGTAGTCCTCGGGCCGCTTGTGGGCCTCATAGAAGCCCCGGGTGACCTCGTCGGTCTCCCAGATGGAGGACAGACACGTGGTCTCCGTGGTCATCACGTCGATGCCATTGCGGAAGTCGATGGGCAGACTCTGGATGCCGGGGCCTGCAAACTCCAGAACGCAGTTGTTCACAAAGCCGCTTTCAAAGGTGGCCTTCACCAGGGCGATGGCCACGTCGTGGGGGCCAATGCCCTGCCGGGGCTTGCCGGTGAGATACACCAGCACCACCTTGGGCATGGGGGTGTCCCAGGTGTTCTTCAGCAGCTGCTTGGCCAGCTCCGGGCCGCCCTCGCCCACGGCCATGGTGCCCAGGGCGCCATAGCGGGTGTGGGAGTCGGAGCCCAGGATCATGGAGCCGCACTTGGCCATCTGCTCCCGGGCGTAGGAGTGGATCACGCTCTGGTTGGCGGGGACGTAGATGCCGCCGTACTTCTTGGCGGCGGACAGGCCGAACATATGGTCGTCCTCGTTGATGGTGCCGCCCACGGCGCACAGGCTGTTGTGACAGTTGGTCAGGGCATAGGGAATGGGAAATTCCTTCATGCCGGAGGCCCGGGCCTGCTGGATGATGCCCACATAGGTGATGTCGTGGGACACCATGGCGTCAAACCGGATGCGCAGCTGCATGGGATCCGGGGACTCGTTGTGGGCCTGCAGGATCTGCCAGGCCATGGTCCGGCGGCGTGCTTCCTCCTGGGCCGTGGCTGCCGTCTCCTGGGGGACGCCGTTTACCAGGTACATGCCGTGGTCGGTGAGCTGGATCATAATGGATTTACCTCCTACACATTTCCTCTGCGGCGGGCGCAGAGTCCTTCTTTTTCTGGTCCATGTTAAATGTAGCACACCCGCCCGGGGTTGTGAATCGGTTTTCCGCAAAAATCCCGCCCGGGGCGCATTTTCTCCATTAAGCACATGAAAACACCGAATGGTTTGGTAAAAATGCGTTCGGTGCAGGGAAGACTTGCAAAATGTTTCGTCAGAATAGAATCTGTAGCCCGGTTTACAAAATCACAAGGCGGGCGTCCGGTTTCATACTGCAAAACCGGCAAGGGAAATTGCACAAATTTTCCGTCTCAAGGATAAACTTGCGACACCTGTGCGTATGTGACAAACAAAAAGAGCAGGAATACACGATTCCACGCTTTAACTTGACAAAGGGATTGGCGTATGATAAGCTGATAGGAGTTTACAACACGTCAACTATATAAAGGAGGTCATTTAATATGCGTGTTCGCGATATGGAGATCGGTGAGGTGCAGGAGCGGTTTGCCAACCTGGTGTGGGACCACGAGCCCATCCCCTCCGGCCAGCTGGTGAAGCTGTGCGAGCAGGAGCTGAACTGGAAAAAGCCTACCACCTATACGGTGCTGCGGAAGCTGTGCGAAAAGGGGCTGTTCCGGAATGAGGACGGTCTGGTGTCGGCGGTGCTGACCCGGGAGCAGTTTGCCTCCCGCCGCAGCGAGCAGTTTGTGGACAACGCCTTCCACGGCTCCCTGCCGGCCTTTGTGGCGGCCTTTACCGCCCAGAAGGGCCTGTCTGCCCAGGAGGCGGAGGAAATTCAGCAGATGATCGACAAATTCCGGAAGGAGGAGTGACCGTGCTGAGCCGGATCTTCCTGGCGGTGGCGGGTATGAGCGCCAACGCCGGACTTCTGGTGCTGGCCATCCTGGCGGTGCGGCTGGTGACCCGGCGGCGGATGCCCAAGTGGGGCAACTGCCTGCTGTGGGGGCTGGTGGCGGTGTGCCTGATGTGCCCGGTGCTGCCGGAAAGCGTTCTCAGCGTCCGGCCCCAGCCGGGGCAGGCGGCGCTTCCCGCCGCCGCGGCCATGGAGACGGCCTCCCCCGGAGCGGGGATCACCCTGACGGACCTGGCCTGGGTATGGCTGGTGGGCATGGCGGCGGTGCTGGGCTGGGCGGCTGTGAGCTATCTGCGGCTGCGGCGGCAGGTGGCGGCCTCCATCCGGGTGGGGGAGCAGGTTTACCTCTGCGACGACATCTCCTCCCCCTTTATCCTGGGCATTTTCCGGCCCCGGGTGTATCTGCCCTCGGGGCTGGAGGGGGAGACCCTGCAAAGCGTGCTGCGCCACGAGGGGGCCCATCTGCGCCGCCGGGACCACTGGTGGAAGCCGCTGGGTCATCTGCTGGTGGCAGTATACTGGTTCCACCCCCTGATCTGGGCGGCGTATGTCCTGCTGTGCCGGGACATTGAGCTGGCCTGCGACGAGCGGGTGGTGCGGGATATGAACCGGGCCCAGCGGGCCGCCTATTCCCAGGCCCTGCTGGACTGCGCCATGCCCCGGCGGCGCAGGCTGGTGCTGTGCCCCCTGGCCTTCGGCGAGGTGGGGGTCCGGGACCGGGTGAAGTCGGTGCTGCACTATCGCCGTCCCGGGGTGTGGCTGTCGGCGGCGGCGGTGCTGCTGTGCGCCGCGCTGGCCATGACCTTCCTCACGGAGCCAAAGCCCGCCCGGACCGGGGTATCCCCGGAGACCGCTTCCGGTCAGACAGACCCCGACCGGCTCCGGGAGACCAGCTCCAAGGCCCTGATCGTCTCCTCCACCCTGGACCCCGCCGCCCAGCGGATCAGCTACACGGTGCAGCTGACGGAGGAGCCGGAGGACTGGATCGCCCAGAAGCAGTGGTACGGCGTGGCCAGCTACGCCGACGTGGAGATCTTCTACCCCGAGGCGGGGTCTTACTATCGGCAGACGGATGTGCCCCATCTGCGGTTTTATGAGTGGGGCCTTGCCGACCAACCCACGGACCTGGAGTCCCAGCGTCCGGACACGGACACCCGATACGATGATTACATCGTGGATTCCGTAACGGTGCTCAGCGTGGATGGGGAGCAGCGCTCGACCTTCCGCCGGGTGGGCCAGTCCCTGCTGCTGGAGGAGGCCCCGCATTACTCCGGCGGCAGCGTGTCCTTCCACGCCTGGCTGCAATAACATCCATTACATAACGGAAATCAAAGAAGGGGGGAAGGCCGTATGTTTGCCAGACACGGCATTCAGAACGCCCTGCGCACCCGCAGGAGATCGGTGGCATTTCTGCTGCTGATGACCCTGCTGGTGACGCTGCTGGGCACATCCCTGGGGCTGAGCTTCGCCCTGCAGGAGACCCTGCGCCAATGCCGGGAGAATTATTCCACCATCGGACTGGTGGAGTATCTGGGCCCGGGCTATCCCTCCACCGCCCGGGTGGTGGAGGACGCCGGAGAGGTTCTGGCGGAGTTTGAAAGCAGGCTGGACCGGTCGGACCCGGCCCTGGTGGACTGGGAGCCCACCCGCATGGCCCTGGGCTATACCCCGGCGCTGGAGTCGCTGACGGACTACTCCGTGCTGGAAAACCGCTTTGCGCTGGTGATCCGGCTGACGGAGCAGGCCACCCGGCGCATCAAGGGCCAGGACCCGGATTTCTATCCGCTCCTGGACCCGGACGGTCAACTGGTCTGGCAGTGGGGCACGGGTACCCCGGACCGGGAAGTGAAGCTGCCGTATTACTATGCCAACGTCGTCGAGACTCTGTTCAGCGGCGAGCGGCTGGCTGCGAATCAGCCGGTGCTGCTGGACGTGCAGGAGGGCAGCAGCGCCGACCTGAGCCAGGATTACAATATGCCCTCGGACACCATCTGGAAGGCCGGGCACTACTATCTGGTCCAGGGGGTATACACGGAAAACGAGCTGCTGGGCCCGTCCTATAAGCTGCTGTCCCCCGCTCCCTATCAGGTCAACGGCGTGTCCCTGAGCCAGGTCAGCACCATCGACATCACCCAACCAGACGGCACCTGCGCCCAGCTGGACGGCAGCACCGATATCGAGGCCGTGGGCCGGACCTTCCAGGTCACCAGCCACAGCCTGACGGCCCAGGCCACGGACCGCCCGGCGGACCTGCTGCCCTTCCAGCAGGATGAGCTGACCCTGGTCCAGGGGGACTACTACGCCGCCGGCAGCAAGGGCTGCCTGATCTCCCAGTCCCTGGCGGACAGCCTGGGCCTGGGCGTGGGCGGCAGCCTGCCCCTGTCCCTGGCCGCCCGGGAGAACACCCTGGTCCCCTACAGCTATTGGAACAGTCAGGGCTTCGATGCCCAGGACACCTATACCATCAGCGGCATTTTCTCCGCCAACGAGGAATACGACTCCATGGTGTATATCCCGGTGCGGGAGGACGTGGACATGACGGTGAACCACTGCTCCTATACCCTGGGGCAGCTGCAAATTCGGAACGGCCAGTCCCAGGCGTATGTGGAGCGGCTGCAGCAGCTGCTGCCCGGCTCCGTCCAGATCACCGTATACGACCAGGGCTACACCGCCGTGTCCCAGTCCCTGGAGGATATGCTGCGGATGGTGCAGATCATCGCCGGGGTGTGCCTGGCGGTGGGTCTGGGCTTTTTGGTGCTGTTCGGCTATCTGCTGGTGTATCGCCAGCGGGGCGTGGGCCGCACCATGATCCGCGTGGGCGCTGCCCGGCGGAACGTGCATACCTATTTCCTGTTCTGCGCCGGAACGGTGGCCCTGCCTGCGGCGGTGCTGGGATGGATCCTCAGCCGGTGCGTGGGGCTGGGCGTTCTGAAGCTGCTGGAGCTGATGCTGGAAAACGGCGCATCGGCGGAGCTGTATTTCAGCAACACCGCCCTGGCCATGCAGCGCACGGCCACGGAGTATCTGGCGGCCCCCGGCTGGGGGATCCTGGCCCTGATCGCCCTGGCCACCCTGGTCCTGGCGCTGGTCTCCTGCCTGGTGTTCAGCGTGGTCAGCCTGGAGCGGCGGCATAAGCGCCGCCGGACCCGGCGTACCGCCCAGGGCGCCCGCTCCCGGAGTCTGAAGGGCGGAGCCCTGACCTATGCCCGGCTTTCGGCCCGGCGAGGGGGCTTCCGGTCTCTGGTGCCGGTGCTGGCGGGCATATGCGCGGCGGTGCTGTTCTGCCAGCTGACGGGCACCGTCACCCGCTATGACCATCAGCTGATGAAGCTGCGCTCGGACAGCTCCGTCCGGGGCTACCTGACGGATATCCGCGGCCAGTCCACCAGCGGGCTGGCCCTGGGCGACGGCGTGGTGGAGAGGATCAGCCAAATCCCCGGCGTGGCCGATGTGACCTATCTGACCACCGCGCCCTACTATTTCAACGGCTTCTACCGGGACGGCAAGTTCGCCGGAGGTCCCGGCCAGCGGGAGCAGCCCATTGGCTCCTTTGCCGCCGAGCGATATGAGGACGAGCTGCGGTCCGGGCCCAAGCTGGTGTTCACCAACAGCCTGAAAGGTGCGCCGGAGTTCCTGTCCCGCACCTCGGTGGAGGTGGAGTGGCTGGAGGGCTATGACGAGAGCTTCCTGGCCGCCGACCCCACGCTGGAGATCGACCCCAACACCGGTCACATCGTGAAGGATAAGCCGCCGGAGAACCGCTGCCTGATCCCCACGGACATGATGGACGAGTACGGCATCCGGCTGGGCGACTGGATCTGGCTGGAGACCATCACCTATCCCTACACGAACTCCAACGACACCCAGATCATCCAGGTGGCCTTCCGGGTGGTGGGAGCCTTTGTGCAGACAGGGCGGTCCAACAACATCTATGTGAACCTGGATATGCCCAAGTATTTCCTGGACCTGTCCATGGCCTCCGTTTATGAATGGAGCACCCAGGATCTGCCGGGCGGGACCATCCTCACCCGGGGCGGCATTTGTATGCGGCAGGCGTACAGCGGGGCCACGTTCTCCATCCCTAGCTGCACGGACCTGACCTCCGTGAAGCAGGCCCTGCACGACATGGGCCTGTCGGAGGTGGGGCGGATCAGCAGCATCCGCAACTTCGTCATCATCAACGACGCGGCGTACCTGACCACGGAGCGGGCCGCCGCCCAGCGCCTGTGGTATATGCAGCACCTGTTCCCGGTGGTGTATGCCATCGCCCTGGGCCTGGCGTATCTGCTGGCATTTTTACAGGTGCAGTCCCGGCGGCGGGAGCTGCGCACCATGCGCAGCGTGGGCGCGGACCGGAAAACCGCCTATGGGAGCCTGTTTTTGGAGCAGCTGATGCTGGCCGCGCTGGGAGCCGTCCTGGGAGCGGGCCTGTGCCTGGTCCTGGGCTGGGGCAGCAGGCTGGGCCTGGGCCTCACCGCCGCCTTTGCCGTGCTGTGGCTGCTGGGGGCCCATGGGGCCCTGTGCCGGGCCAACAGCCGCCATATTCTGAAAAACCGCAGGGAGGTTGAATGATATGCCGATTCTGGAATTGAAAGACGTGCGCTACAGCTACAGTCCCGAGAAGGTGGTGCTGCGGGGTGTGAACTGCGTCTTCGAGTGCGGCACCCTGTACGCCTTGGTGGGCAAGTCCGGCGCGGGCAAGAGCACGCTGCTGAGCCTGATGGCGGGACTGGACCTGCCGGAAAGCGGCCAGGTGCTGTTTGAGGGCACCCCCACCGGGGACATGGACCTGGACGAATACCGCCGCCGGAAGGCCGCAGTGATCTATCAGGACTTCGCCCTGTTCCCCATGCTGACGGCCCTGGAGAACATCGAGTACCCCATGGAGCTGTGCCATGTGGACGCCAAGGAGGCCCGGCAGCAGGCGCTGGCGCTGGCCCGGCGGGTGTCCCTGCCGGAGGAGCTGCTGGACCGCTATCCCACCCACATCAGCGGCGGCGAGCAGCAGCGTGTGGCCATCGCCCGGGGCCTGACCATGGACCGGCGGCTGCTGCTGGCAGACGAACCCACCGGCAACCTGGACAGCGAGAACAGCGACAACATCATCGACCTGCTGCTGAAGCTGGCCCATGACGAAAACCGCTGCGTCATCGTGGTGACCCACGACCTGTCCGTAATGGACCGGGCCGACGTGGTGTACCGCATCAACGACGGCCTGCTGGAGCGCCGGTAACGGGGAAACGCAGATAAATTGCAGATAAATTGCAGACAATTCGCAGATAGCAATAGGGAGAGGCTCCGGCCTCTCCCTATTGCTTTGGGCTTGCAGGTCAGTTGATGCTGTCTATGTTCATAGAAAAGCCCAAGACTTCGCCTACGCTGGTGATCCTGCCCCGTACAACAATGGGCGAATCGGTGCTGATCTCCATGATCTGCTGCTTCTGGGTGTCATTTTTTATATAACACTGAACAGTCTGAAAGATGTAGCTGTAATCATTCGGCGCAGCGCCCACGCTGATGTATTTTCCATCGCTGTCCACTACGCTCAGATAACCTTCGATCTCCACATATTGGTCCTTGAAGTCGGACTGTGCCTTCATGGCGTTGCTGGATAGTGCGTCAAACAGCTCGGTAACATTGTAGTGCGTGTAGGAAATGGGTTCCTCCGTACCAGACGGTGTGTTTGTATTGGGCTTGCTTTCGGAATTTGAACCGGAGACCCCGCCGATGATCCCAAGCACTACCACCACGATAATTGCCCAGAACCACCATTTCTTGGTGACAGGCCGCTTCACCTTCGCTCCGCACTGGGGGCAGGATTTTGCCGAAACAGCGATCTCCCCACCGCAGGACTCGCAGTTCGTCATGTTCTTTTTCAAGTTACTCTCCTCCTTATTTTTTTGCCGGGTTTTGACCCTGCTTTACATATAATAGTAAAGATATTTACTAAAGTCAATAGTAAATATCTTTACTTGCATATACTACCTCACAGAAAGGTGGGGTACGGCATGAATGCATATACCATAAACCTGCGAAATTTGCGGGAAGACCACGACCTGACTCAACAACAGGTGGCGGAATACCTGGGAACCTCACAAACAATGGTGGCCCGCTATGAACGAGAGGCCAGCGAGCTGCCTTTGCGGCACTTTATCCGGCTATGCCAGCTCTACAAGGTATCGGCGGATGAGGTGCTTGGATTGCGCCGCAGAAACTGAAGCAAGAGGGAGAGGCTCCGGCCTCTCCCTCTTGCGGTTGGGTTATTGTTTTTTCTTCTGGCGGGACTCGATCTTCTTTCCCGCCCACTGGGCCAGCTTCAGGCAGGCGGCGGCGGTGGCCGTCAGCAGTGCGCCGCCCAGGGCCAGCTGCTTTTTCATGTTCATGGCCGGATCAATAGGCCAGCTTCTCGGTGAGGTACGCCTTCAGCTCGCTGATGGGAATCCGCACCTGCTCCATGGTGTCCCGCTCCCGGACGGTGACGCAGTGGTCGCCGGGGTTCTCGCCGTCGCCCACGGTGTCAAAGTCCACGGTGATGCAGAAGGGGGTGCCGATCTCGTCCTCCCGGCGATAGCGCTTGCCGATGGAGCCGGTCTCGTCGAAGTCCAGCATAAAGTCCTTGCACAGGTCGTTATAGATCTCCATGGCGGGCTCCGACAGCTTCTTGCTCAGGGGCAGGATGGCCGCCTTATAGGGGGCCAGAGCCGGATGCAGGTGCAGCACCACGCGAACGTCGTCCTTGCCGTTCTTGTCCTGGCCCACCACCTCCTCGTCATAGGCGTCGCACAGCACCGCCAGGACGCTGCGCTCCACGCCCAGGGACGGCTCCACCACATAGGGGATGTACCGCTGGTTGGTCTCGGGGTCGAAATAGGTCAGGTCCTTGCCGGAGGTGTTCTGGTGCTGGGTCAGGTCATAGTCGGTGCGGTCCGCCACGCCCCACAGCTCGCCCCAGCCGAAGGGGAACAGGAACTCAAAGTCCGTGGTGGCCTTGGAATAGAAGCACAGCTCCTCGGGATCGTGGTCCCGCAGGCGCAGGTTCTCGTCCTTCAGGCCGATGGAAAGCAGCCAGTTGTGGCAGAAGCTGCGCCAATACTGGAACCACTCCAGGTCGGTGCCGGGCTTGCAGAAGAACTCCAGCTCCATCTGTTCAAACTCCCGGACACGGAAAATGAAGTTGCCCGGGGTGATCTCGTTGCGGAAGGACTTGCCGATCTGGCACACGCCGAAGGGCAGCTTGCGGCGGGTGGTGCGCTGGGTGTTGACGAAGTTGGTGAAGATGCCCTGGGCGGTCTCGGGACGGAGATACACGGTGTTCTTGGCGTCCTCGGTGACTCCCTGGAAGGTCTTGAACATCAGGTTGAACTGGCGGATATCGGTGAAATTATGCTTGCCGCAGGAGGGGCAGGGGATGTTGTGCTCCTCGATGAAGTCCTTCATCTCCTGCTGGGTGAAGGCGTCGATGGGCTTGGGCAGCTCCACGCTCTCCTGCTGGCACCAGTCCTCGATGAGCTTGTCGGCCCGGAAGCGCTCCTTGCACTCCCGGCAGTCCATCAGGGGATCGGAGAAGCCGGACAGGTGGCCGCTGGCCACCCAGGTCTGGGGATTCATGAGGATGGCGGCGTCCTGGCCCACGTTATAGGGGTTCTCCTGGACGAACTTCTTCCACCAGGCCTTCTTCACGTTGTTTTTCAGTTCCACGCCCAAAGGACCGTAGTCCCAGGTGTTGGCCAGGCCGCCGTAGATCTCGGAGCCTGCGAAGATGAAGCCCCGGTTTTTGCACAGGGCCACGATCTTGTCCATGGTCTTTTCCGTGTTTTTCATGTGTCAAATCTCCTTTATGTGATGTTTTTGGATGCAAAATAAAAGCCGCCCTGAGCCATAACAGCTCAGGGCGAACGAAATAACGTCCGTGGTTCCACCTGAATTTGGATACATCCACACTCTTGTGCCTGTAACGGGGCCTCCGGCGGGCATTTCCTCCCGCGGCTCCGGGCTGCCGCACCCATCATCGCCTGCAACAGGTTGAGAATAACACGTTTCCCCCCGGGAGTCAAGGAAAATTTGCGGCTTATTCCAGGGACATGACGTACACCTGGCAGGGGTTTCCTTCGTCCCACAGGGTGGGGAACACCTCAAACTCCCGGAAGCCCAGGGCCAGATAAAACCGGTTGGTCCGGTCGTACTCCTCATATTTCCCCATCTGCACGGTTTTCACCTGCATAAAGGCGTACCCGGCCCCGGCGGCGGCGTCCCTGGCCTGCCGGAACAGCTGGCGGCCTATGCCTCGGCGGTGATACTCCTTCCGAACGCCCATGACATACAGCTCCACAGTGGCGTTTCCCGTTTCCTTCAGATACAGAAAACCCACCGGCCTGTTCCGGTCATAGGCGCAGAAGAATATCCTGCCTGCGCTTTCCCGGATATACTCCTCCCGGGCCTCCGGAATGCCGAACCACTCCGGCAGCGCCTCCAGAATCAGGCGCGTTACGGCCTGTTTTTCCGCCGCATCGGTAAGCTGTCTGATCTCCATAAATCCCCTCCGTCACATGGGAGACGTGACCCACAGGTATCCCAGCACGGCTGTGCCGACGGCCATAACGGCCAGCGCTCCGCCGCCCAGGGCCTTGCGCCCGGACCGGAAGGCAATGACCGCAAGGCCGGTCAGGGCCAGACAGGCAAGCAGTAAAATAAAGGTGAATCCCATGGCGACCTCCTTAAAAACACATTGGAATGCCCTGTATTCTATCACAGAACCGGATCATCCACAAGCCTCCGCATGAAAATTTGCGGATTATTCCGCCGGGTCCGCAGTTTCTATGTATAGCTCCTCCGCATCCTCCAGCGCGCGGCGAAGAACGCTTGCATAGGGGATAGCCAGGGGAATCTGCTCCAAGGGGTCGATCACATCGTCCAAAGCTCCGCACAACAGGGCATACATTTTCTGATAGTCCGCCATTTCGCGCCTCCAAATCGTCTACGCATAGCCTATAGTAGCACGCGTAGCCTATTTTGGCAAGCCCTTTCGGATATGCTATAGGAAAAAGTCCGGGAGGTGCAGCATGAAAACCAACGAGGCGGTCCGGGACCGCATTCTTCGTCTTTGCCAGGAGCATGACATGACCATCAACCGGCTGGCCACGGTCAGCGCACTGCCGCCGTCCAGCATCAAGAACATCCTGTATGGGAAAAGCCGGAATCCGAAGCTGCTGACCATCAAGCTCATCTGCGACGGCCTGGGGATCACCCTGGGGCAGTTTTTCACCGCCCCGGAGTTTGACAACCTGGAGCAGGAACTGGAATAAAATAAGAAGGATGTCCTCAGCGGGCCGCGTCAACCCCGGCGGGTTCGGGCGGGGCACACGGGCCCTGTAGGCCCTCTCAGTCACCTTCGGTGACAGCTCTCCCAAAGGGAGAGCCAAGTCCGTAGGGCCCGCTGCCCTCAGCGGGCCACGCCCCCGGAAATAAAAAAGGACGTCCGGCGGGACGTCCTTTGGTTTGGTTTCATCAACCGATCTGATTCAGCTTCAGAGTCAGAGCGCTCTTCTTGTGGGCTGCATTGTTCTTGTGCATCAGACCCTTGGCAGCGGCCTTGTCGATGGACTTCACCGCGACCTTGTAAGCGCCCTCGGCCTCGGTGCGATTGCCTTCCACGGCAGCAGCCTCGAACTTCTTGATAGCAGTCTTCAGCGCAGACTTGTTGGCCTTGTTGCGAGCGTTACGAACCTCGGCGATCAGCACGCGCTTCTTAGCAGACTTGATATTCGGCAAACCAAACACCTCCCCGGCGATAAATTTTCGTGCACGGGCACCTAAATACCCAGGCAGGATAGTATTTTACCAGCTTTGTCCGAAAATTGCAAGCACTTTTTGAAATTTCTCTGCACTTTTTCGCATATTTTCTTTTCTCCGGGGGAAACTGGGCCATAGCCACAAGATTTAGTAGCATCAGGGGGGCGATGACCATAGATATGAGCACGACGCGGACGGACCTGGCCCTGGAGTCGGTTCAGGCCGCCTGTTCCGGGGCGGAAACGGGGACCATTTCCGGGGTACGCAGCCGGGAGCGGACCCGGGAGGGCTATGCCGTCACGGACATCCGGGTGGAGGATGAGGACGGGGCCCAGGCCCTGGGCAAGCCCGTGGGACGGTACGTCACCGTGGACCTGGGGCCGTATTTCCGCCGGGAGGCGGACTATTTCGACCGGGGAGTCCGGTGCCTGGCAGGGGAGCTGGCGGCGCTGCTGCCGGAGGGGCCGGTGCTGGCGGCGGGCCTGGGAAACCGGGCCATGACCTGCGACGCCGTTGGCCCGGCGTCCATAGACAACCTGCTGGTGACCCGGCACATGATCCGGGCCATGCCCCGGCAGTTTGCGGATTTCCGGCCGGTGGCGGCGGTGTGTCCCGGGGTGCTGGCCCGGACGGGGCTGGAGGCCCTGGAGCTGGTGCGGGGAGCCGTGGAGCGGGTGCGCCCGGCGGCGGTGATCGCCGTGGACGCCCTGGCCGCCCGGGACAGCGCCCGCCTGTGCGCCACGGTGCAGCTGTCGGATACCGGGCTGGTGCCCGGCTCCGGCGTGGGCAACCGCCGCAGCGCCCTGGACCGGGGCACCCTGGGGGTGCCGGTGATCGCCGTGGGCATCCCCACGGTGGTGGACGCCGACCCCCGGGCGGGGCTGTTCCTGACCCCCCGGGACATCGACCAGCGGATCCGGGAGCTGGGCCGCCTGCTGGGCTACGGCATCACCCTGGCCCTGCAGCCGTCCCTGACGGCGGCGGACGTCACCGCTCTGCTGGGGTAGGGGAGGGCAGCTCCGGGCTCAGGTCCGTCATGCTTTTCAGGCTGATGCCCAGGGTGGACATGTTGTGCAGCAGGGCGGAGGTGGTGGGCGGCAGAAGGCCCGCCACGCCCAGCAGGATCAGCGACAGGTTGAAGCCCACGATGAACCGGTAGTTCCGGTGGATCCGGGCCATCAGGGCCTGACTCAGCCGGCGCAGGGTCACCAGCTCAAACAGATCCTCCGAGGCGATGGTGATGTCGGCGATCTCCCGGGCAATGGCCGCGCCGGTGGAGATGGCCACGCCTGCGTCGGCCTCGGACAGGGCAGGGGAGTCGTTGACCCCGTCGCCCACCATGATGACGGTGCGTCCGGCGGCCTTCTCGCTGCGGATGAAGGCGGCCTTGTCCTCCGGCAGTACCTCGGCATACACGGCGTCCACCCCCACCTCCCGGGCCACGGCCTGGGCGGTCTGGCGGTTGTCGCCGGTCATCATCACCACCTTGCCGATGCCGCAGGCGTGAAGGGCGGCCACGGCGTCCCGGGCCTCCCGGCGCAGGGGATCGTGGATGCAGATCACGGCGGCCAGCTCCCCGGCGATGCACAGGTACAGGTGGGAATAGGCAGGGGAGAGGGTCCGGAACTTCTCGTCCTCCCCCTCCGGCACCCGGCAGCCCTCGTCCTCGAACACGAAGTGGGCGCTGCCGATGAGGACCTTTTCCCCCTCCACCATGCTGGAGATGCCGTGGGCCACCACATACTGCACCTGGGAGTGGTACTCCTCGTGGGACAGGCCCCGGGCCCGGGCCTCCTCCACCACGGCGTTGGCCATGGAGTGGGGATAGTGCTCCTCCAGGCAGGCGGCCAGCCGCAGCATCTCCTGGGGGTCACGGCCGCCGAAGGGCACGATCTCCGCCACCCTGGGGGTGGCGTAGGTCAGGGTGCCGGTCTTGTCGAAAACGATGGTGTCCGCCTGGGCCACGGCCTCCATGAACCGCCCGCCCTTGACGGAGATATGGTGTCCGCTGCACTCCCGCATGGCGGAGAGCACCGCAATGGGAATGGCCAGCTTCAGGGCGCAGGAGAAGTCCACCATCAGCACCGACAGGGTCTTGGTGACATTCCGGGTCAGCAGATACGTCAGCGCCGTGCCGCCCAGGGTATAGGGTACCAGGCGGTCCGCCAGCCGGGAGGCCCGGTCCTCGGCGGTGGATTTCAGCTTTTCGGATTCCTCGATCATGCGGACGATGCGGTCATACCGCCCGCCGCCGGAGGCCTTTTCCACGCAGACCACGCACTGGCCCTCCTCCACCACGGTCCCGGCGTATACATAGCTGCCGGGCCGCTTGGCCACGGGCATGGACTCGCCGGTCATGGAGGACTGGTTCACCATGGCCTCGCCGCCAGCCACCCGGCCGTCCAGGGGGATCACGCTGCCGGTGCGGATGACGATGCGGTCCCCGGCCCGGACGGCGTCGATGGGGGTCAGTACCTCGGTGCCGCCGGCCTGGAGCCAGACTTGGTCTACATGCAGGGACATGGCCCCGGCCAGATCGGCCACGGACTTCTTGTGGGTCCATTCCTCCAGGATCTCCCCCAGCCGCAGCATGAACATCACGGACCCGGCGGTGGCGAAATCGCCCCGGGCCATGGACACGGTGACGGCGGTGGCGTCCAGCACGGCCACGGACAGGCGGCCATGCCACAGGGCCGAAAGCCCCTCCCGGATGTACTTCACCGACCGGATGACGGCCAGCGCCGTGGTCACCGGCGCCGGAAGAAACAGCCGGGAGACCATGCGGCGGGCCACGGTCATGGTGAGCTTGTCCTCAAACTCCCGGTTCAGGGCCCGGGAGGTGTGCTCCGGCACCAGGTCCATGGCCTCCGCCCGGGGGAAGGAAAAGGCGGCCAGGGCGGCGATGACGTCCCCCCGGCCGCAGGCGAAGCAGACCACCGCGTCCCGGGTCCGGTCATAGACCTTCACCTCCGTGACGCCGTCCACCGCCCGCAGATAGTATTCCAGAACGTCCGCCTGGCGCAGGGTCATGGCGGGGCAGTGCAGGCGGACCCGCAGCCGTCCGGCGGACTCATGGAGAATGCTGCATTTCATGGCTTATTCCGCCTCGGAAGCATCCTCGATCACGGCGTCGGCCTCCTGTTGGGCCCGCTGCTGGTTGATGGCCTTGGCGTCGGCGTAGATATCCTCCGCGTTCTCCCGGACGGTGGTGACGGTCTCCATAACGCTGTCCTTGGCCCGCAGCACGGCGGCGGTGGTGTGGGTATAGACCTTCTTGGCGTCCTTGCTGGACAGGACCTTGATGCCGGCGGTGCCGAACAGCACACCGGCGGCGAACAGACCGAATTTCTTCATGATGTTACCTCCTATGGTTTGATGGCTTAAATTAGAGCAGTTTAACTCCTGGGGATACTATACCATTGCCCGGGGGAAAATGCAAGACGTTTTCAAAATAAACTGCACAAAATTGCGGAGTTCCTGCCGCAAAAAGCTGCAAATCTGCCGGAATCGGCAGTTTTCGGCGGAGCACATGGGCCCCGCCGCAGGGAACGGGGCGGCTTCCGGGATGCGTCCGTAGGGGCCGGGTTCTACCCGGCCCGAGAGCACCGGAACAAAAAGCCAGAGGCGGACCGGCGGTCCGCCTCTGGGGGGCATAGTCGAATGCAATTACTTTTTGATCTCGCCGTTGGCGGCGGCGGTCAGGTAGGCGTTGATAAACCCGTCAATATCGCCGTCCATGACGGCCTGGATGTTGCCCATTTCGTAGCCGGTGCGGGTGTCCTTGGCCAGGGTATAGGGCATGAACACATAGGAACGGATCTGGCTGCCCCACTCGATCTTCATCTGCACACCCTTCAGGTCGCTGACCTTCTCGGCGTGCTGCTGCATCTTCAGCTCCGCCAGCTTGGCCCGCAGCATCTTCATGGCGTTGTCACGGTTCTGGAACTGGCTGCGCTCCGTCTGGCAGAACACCACGATGCCGGTGGGCAGGTGGGTCAGGCGGACGGCGGAGGAGGTCTTGTTGATGTGCTGGCCGCCGGCGCCGCTGGAGCGGCAGGCCTGCATTTCGATGTCCTCGGGGCGGATCTCGATCTCGCTGTCGTCGTCCAGCTCGGGCATGACCTCCACGGCGGCGAAGCTGGTCTGCCGCCGGGCGTTGGCGTCGAAGGGGGACACCCGGACCAGCCGGTGGACGCCGTTTTCGCTCTTGAGGTAGCCATAGGCGTTGTCGCCCTCGATGAGGATGGTGGCGGACTTGATGCCCGCCTCGTCACCGGCCTCGTAGTCCATCAGCTGATAGGTGTAGCCGTGGCGCTCGGCCCAGCGGGTGTACATGCGGTAGAGCATCTCGGTCCAGTCCTGGGCCTCGGTGCCGCCTGCACCGGCGTGGAAGGTGAGAATGGCGTTGTTGGCGTCGTATTCGCCGGACAGCAGAGCCGCCAGACGGCGCTCGCTGATCTCCTTTTCCAGGTTGTCGTACCCGGCGGTGACCTCCGGCAGCAGGGAGGCGTCGTCCTCCTCCTGGGCCATTTCGCACAGGGTCACGGTGTCCTCCCACTCGGACACCAGCCGGTCATATTTCCTGATGCGGTGCTCCAGGCGCTTGATCTGCTGGGACACCTTCTGGCTGTGCTCGATGTTGTTCCAGAAGCCGTCCTGCTCCGTCTCGGCCTGCAGGTCCTTCAGCTCCTGGCGGTCCTTGGGGATGCCCAGGGCCTTCTCCAGCTCGCCCAGAGTGGGCTCCAGGGCCTGGAGCTTCTGTTTATACTCGTCGTATTCAATGACTGCCATAGTCGGTCGTCTCCTTATCGAAAAAAATTCCTTAGCTTATCTATTATAGCCGGATATGGCTGTTCTGTAAAGGAAAATATACCCGTTTCCGGGAACTTTTCTTCACAGGATGAAGCCGCCGTCGCAGGTGAGCACCTGGCCGGTGATGAAGGAGGCCCCGTCCCCGGCCAGGAAGGCCACGGCGTGGGCAATGTCCTCCGGCGTGCCCAGGCGGCCCAGGGGCGTTTCCTGAGCCAGCTGCGGCAGTACCTCCGGCGGCAGGGCATCCAGCATATCCGTGCGGATGACTCCGGGGGCCACGCAGTTGACCCGGATGTGGGTGGGGGCCAGCTCCATGGCCAGGGACCGGGTCAGGCCGATGAGCGCCGCCTTGGTGCAGGAGTATGTCACCTCACAGCTGGCGCCCCGCTGGCCCCAGATGGAGGAGATGTTCACGATGCAGCCTGCGTGCTGGTGGAGCATGTGGGGCAGCACCGCCTGGATGGTGTGAAAAGCGCCGTCCACGTTGACGGAGAAGTAGCGGCGCCACAGCTCCTCAGAGATGTCCTGGAACAGGGCCTGGCCCGCCACACCGGCGTTGTTCACCAGCAGCGACACCGGGCCGAAGGTGTCCTCCACTCGGCGCACCATGGCCTCCACCTGGTCCCGCTGGGACACGTCCGCCCGGACCATCATGGCCCGGCAGCCCTCCGCCGTCAGCTGCTCCAGCAGCGACCGGGCGCAGTCCTCCCGGACCCGATAGTTGATGCACACGGCCCAGCCCTGCCGGGCCAGCTCCGCCGCCACGGCCCGCCCGATGCCCCGGGATGAGCCCGTTACCAGCGCGATTTTTTCCATGATGTTTGTCCTCCTGGGTGGTTTTGAGGAGAGTATAGCAAAAAAAATGAAACTTGGCAAGAAAACTGTTGACAAATTGGGGCAGACCGTGTAAAATACATACTGTTCCGCGCGGTTAGCTCAGCTGGTAGAGCACATGCTTGACGTGCATGGGGTCACAGGTTCGAGTCCTGTACCGCGCACCATAGCTGAAAAGCCCTGAAACCACTAAGGTTTCGGGGCTTTTGTCATTCTGTTGGCTGGCTGTACCCCATCCGAACACCCGGGCGTGTCTTTTGACCCGGCAAAAAATATGATATATCGCTCACTGCAAACGGCCTGTTTTGACAGGCGCAGGATGACCTGGTATAATGAACCCGATAGATTGGGAGTTGAAAGGGAGAATGCATTTATGAAAACCTATACTTATGCAGGCGATTATTCCAACATTGAAACTCGGGACCCTCTTTTAGAAGAGGGTATTCTTAGCGGTCAATACGGCACATTGCATTTTAAACAATGTGTAGATGGATATGCTATATATAACTCTTCTTTTCCGGGAAGCGGTTTTGTCCCTATCGTAACTGCTGCCAATATAGGATATCCGAATTATATTAACGGGATCCCTGTGACCGAAGTTCATAACTCAGTTAACGTCTTTAATAATTTTGGGAATCCGATCGCCATTGAAGGTCGTAACTTGAAACGAGTGTATCTGTACATTGGACGCAAACCGAGAGGAGACAACCTGCGTAATGATGCTGCAAAGATGATAATGGCCATGTTGGACTCAATGGACGGGAACCGAGAAAAATCCGATCCGCTCAAAATATCGATTGAATTTTACAACGAAGGAAACACTGTCGACTTTTGCGAAATAAGATATGACAAAAGGTGTATCTTGAGTCATGTTGCATCTAAAAGACTGGAAGTAGTTGCACCTTCTGTCATTCTGGCAGACAAAGCATATGGATTTCTTGAGTACGCTGCGTTTTCAGGGCGCGTTCATCCATATACATATAGTGACTGGGATGGTGAAAGAGAAAATACGGACTATTTTGAAAACATAGAAAGTTTAAGATTTGTCGACGGATCACTGAGCGGAAATGTGTGTTGGAGCTTTAGCGGGTGCAAATCGTTGGAACGAGTTCATCTGGCAAACGGGATACAAAAAGTTCCACCTCGCGCATTTGCTGATTGTTCTTCCCTTACGGATTTGTACATACCTGATACAGTTTCCCAAATAGGAGAATATGCCTTTGCCGGTTGTACAAAATTAGCAAGAATTCATTTGCCCTCCAATATCACAAAAATTCCCAAGGGCCTCTTTATGAACTGCTCTTCCCTTGAAAAATGCTATCTTTCTGATAGCATCGAAGAGATTGGGGGTGAAGCATTTATTGGATGTACTGTGCTGCGAAAACCTTGGATTCCAAAGGGAATTAAAAAAATTGATGCGACTGCATTCGACGATTCATCATGGGCTAAAATTTTTTGATCATTTCCCAATGTTTGTACGCATCAGTATCTAACAGGAAAATTTCATTTGTCTAACCAATCAGCAGCAGTTCCGTTTCCCGCCTGTCACCGAACGACCCCCATCTCAACAATTATACAGGAGAATGCCCATGATCGTGACAATCGATTCCTTTGAGAAATACCGGGCGTTCATCCAGGACATTTCGCGTGACCCATTCTTTTGTGACCCACATTTCACATATGACCCCGATAATCTTTACGGTTCACTGCACCGGAAGGACGAATCCGCATTTGCCGTTGTGACAGACGGGACCGTGCAGGGCCTGTTCGTCTGGCTGATTCTTCCCGACCGGCGGTACATGGAGATGCTGATCGGGCTGACAAGGTCTGAGGCGGCCTTTTCCGAGATGCTGTCCCATCTGGCGGAAAGCTATCCGGGCTATCAGGCCGATTTTGTGCTCAACCCGAAAAACACGGCCCTATTTCGCGTTCTGACCGGGAAAGGCGCTTATTTTGACAGGGAACAGCAGAAAATGCTCCTGACCGGCCCTGCACCCGCCGTATCAACGGACTGTGTGGAGCCATACGCGGAAAAGTGGCAGGCCCAGTACCGCGCGCTGCATCGCACGGACACCTACTGGACGGCGGAGCGCGTCCTTTCGGCGCCGGAGCGGTTCCGGGTTTTCCTCGCCGTGGAGGACCGGCAGCTTCTGGGATACCTGGACGTTACATACGGCTGCGATATAAATGAACCGTATGATCTGTTGGTCAGGCCCGGACTGCCTTTCCGGAAATATGCGGTCCCCCTGCTGGCAGAGGCGGTCAGACGAAACGGGCCGAACCGGATGATGGCGCTGGTTTACACAGACGCGGCGGAGGAAATCGCGGCCTACGCTGCGTCCGGATTTGAGAAGGTCGAGGGGCAGAACAGCGTGTACGCCTCTTACCTGCTCTGATAAACGGGCGCTCTCTGATGGTGCAGATGGATAACTACAGCGACTATCTGCTGCTGTGGA
>NZ_JAJEPW010000050.1:0-21767 GCF_020687045.1 Brotocaccenecus cirricatena | reverse complement strand
TGTCGGCCGCGGTAGCGGCCGAGAGTCGGCTGGCACGACGGTGGGCAGACATGGGCCCCGCCCTACGGAACGTTTATTGAAAGAATACTGTAGGGCAGGGCCCGTTTGCCCTGCCGCAAGGAATGGCTGCGTAAAACAAAAAGCCCCCGCCCCGAAGGGCAGGGGATGCGGCGGGCTGTAAAGTGCAGGAGCCTTACGTCTGGGGGGGCTGCTCGGCGGCCAGAACCTCCTGGGTGTCGGCCCCGCACAGGCGGATGAGCTTCTCCGCCAGAATTTTGGAGAACCCCGCGATCAGGGTGCTTTCGATGACCAGCCGGGACACGGCGGCCTCGCCGGGCTGGTCCGGCGTGCGGATATCCTCCGCCGCGTCCTGGACCTGTTGGTTGAAAAACAGGGCAATGTGGCGGAATTTCTCGGAATACTCCTGATAGATGGCCCGGACGTCCTCCTCGGGGATGTCCGCCGGGATGATCTTCTGCACGTCGCTGATGCTGATGCTCTGCTTCATGGTCAGGATCATGATGAGATAGGCGATGTGGACCCGGAAGTATTTCCGCTTTACCGGGGCGGGCATGATCTTCAGCCGCACATAGTTGTTGATGGTGGAGGAGGTGACAAAGCTTTCCTTGCCGCCGGGCATGGCCGGGATGAAGTTCAGATACTGGGCCAGCAGCACTACCACCTGGTCCATATACAGCCCCAGATCGGGGATGGCGTCCCACTCCGGCAGGTGGTAGTCGGTGATGAACCGGTCCCACCGGTCCAGCTTGTGGGCGATCAGCTCTTTGTCATATTGCATACAGCATTCCTCCGGCGTTTCCTTTTTCCATATAATATCAGAATATTTGGTTGGGCGCAAGCAGAAATCGGGAAATAATAGGTTGACTTGCCAGAACTAATATGCTATATTAGGAAAAAAGAGGGATGGAGGTCATAGCCATGCCGGATAAGATTTATATTTACGGAGATTCTCTGCTGAAGGCCACGGTGCCGGACGTGGATTTCCACTATCATTTTCACATCAACGAGGTGATGCAGCGCTACCAGACCAAGCTGGTGGAGGTGGTGAACCGGTCGAAAATGGGGGCCACCATCCGCAAGGGGCTGAGCCTGGTGCGGCATGACCTGGACCGGGGTCTGGAGGCCCGGTATGCCCTGGTGTCCTACGGCGGCAACGACAGCGACTTCGACTGGGCCGCCATTGACGCGGACCCCGAGGCCGACCACCGGCCCAACACGGAGCTGCCGGAGTTTGCCGACACCCTGCATGAGACCCTGGACGCCCTGCGCCAGGGCGGGGTGCAGCCGGTGATGATGACCCTGCCCCCCATTGACGGGGAGCGGTATCTGGACTTCCTGTGCCGGGACAATCTGCGGCGGGACCGCATTCTGGACTGGCTGGGGGAGCCTCAGATGATCTATCGCCACCAGGAGCTGTACGCCGACACGGCGGCGGAGATCGCCCTGCGGGAGAACATCCCCCTGATCCCGGTGCGGCAGACGTTTCTGCGGAACCACCGGCTGTCCCAGCTGATCGCCGCCGACGGCATCCACCTGACCGTGCCGGGGTATGAGCAGCTGTTCGACACCCTGGCGGATTGGGTAAAGAAGAATATATAAGCATCTTGGGCAAAAATCTTGAAAGGAACTGTTTTATCATGATCCAGATCTTTGTGGACTCCGGGGCCAATCTGTCCCCCGAGCTGCGGGAGCAATACAACATCCACCTGCTGCCTATGGCCTTGACCATTGACGATCAGCCGGCCCCGGAGGGGCTGGACGGCCACGAGTATTATGAGGCCCTGCGCTCCGGCGCCGACGTGCGCACCTCCATGGTGAACCCGGACGACGCCCGGAAGGCCTTTGAGCCTTATATCGCCCAGGGAGACGACGTGGTGTATTTCAGCATTTCCGCCGGCATCAGCGGCAGCTGGTGGTCGGCGAAGCTGGCCGGGGACGAGCTGATGGAGCAGTATCCCCAGCGCCGGGTCTGTCCCATCGACAGCATGGGCGCGTCTCTGGGGGCGGGAATCCCGGCCTTGAAGGCGTCCTCCCTGGTGCGCCAGGGCATGGGCCTGGACGAGCTGGTGGAGAAAATGACAGTGTACTGCCAGAATTACTGCCAGTATTTCGCTGTGGACGACCTGAAGTACCTGCGCAAGGGCGGCCGCATCTCCGGTGCGTCGGCGCTGGTGGGCTCCCTGCTGCAGATCAAGCCTATCCTCCGGGGCAACGAGGAGGGCAAGATCGTCCTGTTCGACAAGGCCCGGGGCAAGCTGCGGGCCATCGAGCGGCTGGTGAGCATCTATAAGGAGCGGGCCATCGACCTGGACGACCTGATCGGCATCTCCCACGGGGACTGCCCCGGCGAGGCCCTGCGGCTGGAGACCAAGCTGCGGGAGGCGGGCCATCGGGGGCCCATCCTGCAGGTGCCCCACGAGCCGGTGACCGGCGCCCATGTGGGCCCCGGTATGCTGTCGCTGTATTTCCACGCGGTGGGCAAGTAAAAAAAGAACACAAAACCTCCGCCGGGCGCCGCCCGGCGGAGGTTTTTGCGCATATTCAGGCGTCGGTGCGGCAGACTATGGACAAGAGGTGATTTTTATGACGTCCAGACGCCTGGGCCGGCAGACGGTGGCCCTGCTGCGGCCCCCCAGCGTGGTGTCCTATGCCAACATCGGCGGAAAATTCGAGGCCAACGGCCCCCTGGCGGGGCATTTTGACCTGCTGTGCACGGATTCCTTCTTCGGAAAGGACACCTGGGAGCAGGCGGAGTCCGCCATGCAGCAGGAGGCCCTGACCCGGGCCCTGGAAAAGGGCGGGCTGACCCCGGCGGAATTGGACTACGTCCTGGCCGGGGACCTGCTGAACCAGTGCATCGGCACCGCCTTCGGCCTGCGGGATTTCCAGATTCCGTTTTTCGGCCTGTACGGGGCCTGCTCCACCATGGGGGAGAGCCTGGCCCTGGGGAGCCTGCTGCTCTCCGGCGGCCACGCCCGGACGGCGGCCTGCATGACCAGCTCCCACTACTGCACCGCCGAGCGGCAGTACCGCATGCCGGTGCCCTACGGCAGCCAGCGGACCCCCACCGCCCAGTGGACTGCTACCGCCGCCGGGTGCTGTATCCTGGGGGACCAGGGGGACGGGCCGTATATCACCCATGTGACCTGCGGGAAAATCGTGGACATGGGCATCACCGACGTGAACAACATGGGGGCCGCCATGGCCCCCGCCGCCTATGACACGCTGTCGGCCCTGTTCCGGGAGACGAAAACCGGCCCCGGGGACTATGACCTGATCGTCACCGGGGACCTGGGGGCCCTGGGCCACGCCATCGTCACGGACCTGTTCCGCCGGGACGGGGTGGACCTGTCCCGGAACTATCAGGATTGCGGAATGCTGCTGTACGACCTGGAGAAGCAGGACATGCACGCCGGAGGCTCCGGCTGCGGCTGCTCGGCGGCGGTGCTGAACGGATATCTGCTGGACGGCCTGCGGCGGGGCCGGTGGCGGCGGCTGGTGTTTGCCCCCACCGGGGCCTTATTGAGCCCCACCTCCTCCTTCCAGGGGGAGAGCGTGCCGGGCATCTGCCACGCGGTGGTGTTTTCCGCCGGGAAGGAGGGGGAAACGTGACCTATCTGAACGCGTTTTTGTGCGGCGGACTGCTGTGCGCCGTGGGACAGATCCTCATTGACCGGACCCAGCTGACCCCCGCCCGGATCCTGACGGGCTATGTGGTGGCGGGGGTGCTGTTGCAGGCGGTGGGGCTGTATCAGCCCCTGGTGGACTGGGGCGGCGCCGGAGCCACGGTGCCCCTGACGGGCTTTGGCTATTGCCTGGCCAAGGGGGTGGCGAAAGCCGTGGCGGAAAAGGGACTGCTGGGCGCTCTGACCGGGGGGCTGACGGCCGCCGCCGGGGGCATTGCCGCTGCCGTAGTGTTCGGGGTGCTGGCGGCGCTGATCTTCCGCCCCGGGGACAAGCGGTAAGCGGCTCACCAGGAGGATGGCACGAAAAAAGCCCCCGGCAGGGGGCTTTTTTCTCAGCTTGTCCAAAAAGGGCTTTGCCCTTTTTGGACAGAAGGCTTGCAGTCTGCCGCGCGCATAATTTGTTCGCTGAAAGCGAACAAATTCCACACTTGCAGACTGAGAAGTGTTTTTTGCGACGTACATGCCCAACGGAAGTCCCCTTGGGGGGCGCCGCCGCAAAAAACGGATTGCAGCTTATTTGCCGCCTGCGGGCGGCAAACGCTGCGAGGCTTTTTGCTGTTTATATGCTGCTTTTTATCCGGCGATGGCGCCGAAGGCGGAGACTCCCAGCAGGCTCAGGGCGCCCATAATGCACCCGGCCAGCAGCACGCCGCCCATGCAGGCCAGCACGCTGCGGCGGAAGTCCATATCCAGGAGGCTGGCGGCCAGGGTGCCGGTCCAGGCCCCGGTGCCGGGCAGGGGGATGCCCACAAACAGCAGCAGCGCCCAGAACAGGCCCCGGCCTGCCTTGGCCTGGAGCTTTTCGCCGCCCTTTTTGCCCTTTTCCAGGCAGAAGGTGAAGAATTTGCCGATGACGGGCTTGTCCCGGCCCCACTCCAGCACCTTCCGGGCAAAGAAATAGATCAGCGGCACCGGCAGCATATTGCCCACAATGGCGATGATATACGTCAGCCACAGGGGCAGGCCGAAGCCCACGCCGTAGGGGATGGCGCCCCGCAGCTCGATGATGGGCACCATGGACACCAGAAACACGATGAGACAATGCTTGAACATAAGGGCTCCTTTTGCAGCGTTAAGCCAGTCTAATTGATGGTATAATAACATAGTATACCCCGCCCCGGCGGGATACGCAAGAATTGTTATTTTTTTGCCGAAGGATTTTGTGGAATACACAAAGAATCCGGCGTTTTTTCTCCGCAATTCTCCATTCTTTTGCGGGGTTTTCCATCGACACGGCTCCCCGGAATTTGCTATACTATAGAATAGACATATACTGGGAGGGGAATGCGTATGGGTGCATCCGAGATCATCGGCCTGTTAGGCGGCATCGCGCTGTTTTTATTCGGCATGGCCATCATGGGCGACGGCCTGAAAAAAGTCGCCGGAAGCAAGCTGGAGCTGGTGCTGTATAAGCTGACCAGCACACCGCTGAAGGGGGTTCTGCTGGGCACCGGCGTCACCGCCGTGATCCAGTCCTCCTCCGCCACCTCCGTGATGGTGGTGGGCTTCGTCAACTCCGGCATGATGAAGGTAAACCAGGCCATCGGCATCGTCATGGGCGCCATTCTGGGCACCAGCGTCACCGGGTGGATCCTCTGTCTCAGCAGTCTCAGCGGCGGCAGCGGCTGGGTGACCCTGCTGAGCACCGCCACCCTGACGGGCCTGGTGGCCGTCGTCGGCATCATCCTGCGCATGGCCGCCAAGCGGCCCTCTACCCACCACATCGGGGACATCCTGCTGGGCTTCGCGGTGCTGATGTACGGCATGAGCGCCATGAGCGACGCCGTCTCCCCCCTGCGGGACAGCCAGGTGTTCATCGACGCCCTGACCTCCTTCTCCAACCCCCTGCTGGGCATTCTGGTGGGCCTGCTGTTCACCAGCGTCATCCAGAGCGCCAGTGCCGCCGTGGGTATTCTCCAGGCGCTGGCCGTCACCGGGGCCATCACCTTTGAGATCGCCCTGCCCATCATCATGGGCATCGCCATCGGCGCGGCGGTGCCGGTGCTGCTGTCGGCCCTGGGGGCCAACGTCAGCGGCAAGCGCACGGCCTTTGTGTATCTGCTGATCGATGTGCTGGGCGTGGTGATCTGGGCCACGGTGTTCTATATCGCCAACGCCATCGCCCACTTTGATTTCATGACCATGACCATGACCACCGTGTCCATCGCCCTGATGAACACCCTGTTCCGTCTGGCCACCGTTATCGTTCTGACCCCCCTGATCGGGCTGCTGGAAAAGTGCGTGTGCCTGCTGATCCCCGAGAATCCCGAGAGCATCCGGGAGGAGCAGGAGATGGACCGGCTGGAGGAGCGCTTTCTGCTGCACCCGGCTCTGGCCCTGGAGCAGAGCCGCCAGGTCACCGACGCCATGGCCCGGCGGGCCATGGACAACCTGCTGCGGGCCATGGATCTGGTGCACAAATTCAGCGACAAGGGCTGCCGGGCAGTGGAGGATGCCGAAAACGCCATCGACCGCTACGAGGACCGGCTGGGCACCTATCTGATGAAGATCACCGGCAAGGAGCTGTCCCAGCGGCAAAGCGAGGAGGTGTCCAAGTATCTGCACACCATCTCCGACTTTGAGCGCATTTCCGACCACGCCCTGAACATCTGCGACGCCGCCCGGGAGATCAACGCCAAAAGCGTGGTGTTCTCCCCGGAGGCCGAGCGGGAGCTTCGGACCCTGGAGCAGGCCATCACCGAGATCCTGCACCTGGCCGTCGGGGCCTTCGTCTCCGGCGACCTGGAGGGCGCCTCCCGGGTGGAGCCGCTGGAGGAGATCGTGGACGGCCTGTGCGATGAGATGAAGCTGCACCATGTGGACCGCCTGCAAAAGGGCGTGTGCACCCTGAACCAGGGCTTCATTTTCAACGACCTGCTGACCAACTATGAGCGGGTGGCGGACCACTGCTCCAACATCGCCGTGGCCATGATCGAGCTGGAATCCGACTCCTTCGACACCCATGAGTACCTCAACAGTGTCAAGGCCATGAAGTCCGCCTCCTTCGCCCGGTACTCCGCCGAATATCAGAAGAAATACACCCTGTAACCGGGGCTTATCCTGTTTTTCCCGCCGCGTCTGCGGCGGGAAAAATTTTTTCAAAAAATTTTCGCAAAAAAAGAGGATTCCGAGAATTTTAGGGGTATCTATAGATATCACGGGAATTCCGGCCGGACAGGAGGTGCAGCCATGCCGTTTCCCCAGAGCTTTCTGGACGAGCTGATCGCCCGGAACGATATCGTGGACGTGGTGGGCTCCTATGTGTCCCTGACGCCCAAGGGAGGCAGCTTCTGGGGCTGCTGCCCCTTCCACAACGAAAAGACCCCCTCCTTCCATGTGCTGCCGGACAAGCAGTTTTATCACTGCTTCGGCTGCAAAAAGGGCGGCGGCGTCATCAACTTCGTCATGGACATCGAGAATCTGTCCTATCCCGACGCGGTGCGGTTTCTGGCCAAGCGGGCCAACATCCCGGTGCCGGAGGAGGCCAGCGACGGCACGGAGAAGCTCCGCCGCCGGATGCTGGAGCTGAACCGGGACGCCGCCCGGTGGTACTATCAGACCCTCCAGGCCCCGGAGGGCCAGGCCGTCCGGGACTATCTGGACCGGCGGCAGATCCACCGGAGGATCGCCGTGCGCTTCGGCATGGGGGCCGCGCCGGACAGCTGGGACGCCCTGCTGACCGCCATGACCGCCAGGGGCTATTCCAAGGACGAGCTGATCCGGGCGGGCCTGGCCGTCAGCGGAAAGAACGGGCACATATACGACAAGTTCCGCAACCGGCTGATCCTGCCGGTGATCGACGTGCGGGGCGACGTGGTGGGCTTCGGCAGCCGGGTGCTGGACAAGTCCGAGCCCAAGTATATGAACACCCCCGAAACCCTTACATACAGCAAGCGCCGGGTGCTGTACGGACTGAACCTGGCCAAAAAGACCAAGCGGCCCAATATCATCCTGTGCGAGGGCAACCTGGACGTGGTGACCCTGCACCAGGCGGGGTTCGACAACGCCGTGGCCTCCATGGGCACGGCGCTGACGGTGGAGCAGACCCGGCTGCTGTCCCGGTATACCAAGGAGCTGGTGCTGTGCTACGACAACGATAAGGCGGGGGCACTGGCCACTCAGCGGGCCCTGGAGCTGCTGAACCGGTCGGAGTTCACCGTTCGGGTGCTGCGGCTGCCCAACCGGTTGGTGGACGGGGAATATGTGAAGCAGGACGCCGATGATTTCATCAAATTCCAGGGGCCGGAGGCCTTTGAGCGGCTGCTGTCCGGCAGCGCCAACGGCATCGAGTTCCGGCTGCACGAGATCGCCGGGAAGTATGACCTGCGGGACGATCAGGCCCGGGTGGCCTATGCCCAGGAGGTCAGCGGGGTGCTGTGCACCCTGGAAAACGCCGTGGAGCGAGAGATCTACACCACCCGGGCGGCGGAGGCGGCGGGGCTGACGCCGGAGGCCCTGAAAATGGAGGTGCAGCGGGCCTTCCGCCGCATGGCCGCCAAGGAGAAAAAGACCCGGGAGCGCCGGGAGCTGAACCCGGCGGTGTCCCTGCAGCCACAGGAGCGTGGCCTGCGGTACGACAACCTCCGCAGCGCCCTGGCGGAGGAGGGGGTCATCCGGCTTCTGCTGCTGGACGACAGCCTGTTCGGCGACACGCCGCCGGTTCCGGCGGAGTCGTTCTCCTCGCCGCTGCTGGGCCGGGTATACGCCAGCCTGTGGGAGAGCCACATGGCCGGGCGGCCTTTGAGCATCTCCTCCCTCAGCGGGGAGCTGACCGGCGAGGAGATGAGCCACCTGACCGGGGTGGTGCAGAAGCCGGAATCCCCTGCCGGAGGGGAGCGGGCCCTGGCGGATTACTGCCGGGTCATCCGGGAAGAAGCGCAGAAACGCACCGCCGGGGCGGGAACGGACCCCCTGGCGGCTGCGGCGGAGAAATATAAAAATAAAAAGGGCTATGGAGGAAAGCACAATGACGGATAAAGTTTATACCCAGCAGGAGCTGAAGGAAATGGCGGACCAGCTGCTGGCCGCCGACGACAAGAAGAAGGCCGGAAGGGCCGCCGCCCAGAAGGCCGAGGAAGCAAAGCCCGCGGCGGACAAGGCCCTGGAGGAGAAGCTGGCCAAGTGCCCGGCGGCGGCGCTGCTGGCCGGGAACGAGAAGCTCCGGGAGCTGTTTATCAAGGGCAAGAAGAAGGGCCGCCTGGAGCCGGCGGAGCTGTCCGAGGTGGTGGACCCCCTGGACCTGGACGGCGACCAGATGGACCGCATCTATGACTCCCTGGCGGACCTGGGCATCGACATCGTCACCGAGGATTTCACCAACGACATCCCCGAGGACATGGAGCCTGCCATGGAGGAGATCGCCGAGATCGAGGAGGAGGAGCTGGTCGACCCCAACACCCTGGTGGATAGCTTCAACATCGACGACCCGGTGCGCATGTATCTGAAGGAGATCGGCAAGGTGCCCCTGCTGACCGGCGACCAGGAGGTCCGCCTGGCCACCGCCATGTCCGCCGGGAACGCCGCCAAGGAGCGGCTGGCCCAGGTGGAGGCCGGGGAGCTGACCCTGACCGATGAGGAGCTGGCCCAGGCCAAGGCGGAGCTGAAGGCCGGGGAAAAAGCCAAAAAACAGCTGGTCGAGGCCAACCTGCGTCTGGTGGTGTCCATCGCCAAGCGCTATGTGGGCCGGGGCATGCTGTTCCTGGACCTGATCCAGGAGGGCAACCTGGGCCTGATCAAGGCCGTGGAGAAATTCGACCACACCAAGGGCTATAAATTCTCCACCTATGCCACCTGGTGGATCCGCCAGGCCATCACCCGGGCCATCGCCGACCAGGCCCGCACCATCCGCATCCCCGTCCACATGGTGGAGACCATCAACAAGGTCATCCGGGTGTCCCGGCAGCTGCTGCAGGAGCTGGGCCACGACCCCTCCCCCGAGGAGATCGCCGAGGAGATGAACATGCCCGTGGACAAGGTCCGGGAAATTCTGAAGATCGCCCAGGAGCCGGTGTCCCTGGAGACCCCCATCGGTGAGGAGGAGGACTCCCATCTGGGGGACTTCATCCCCGACGAGGGCGCGTCCGAGCCCAGCGAGGCCGCCAGCTATACCCTGCTGAAGGAGCAGCTGGTGTCCGTGCTCAGCACCCTGACCCCCCGGGAGGAGAAGGTGCTGAAGCTGCGCTTCGGCCTGGAGGACGGCCGCACCCGCACCCTGGAGGAGGTGGGAAAGGAGTTCAACGTCACCCGCGAGCGCATCCGCCAGATCGAGGCCAAGGCCCTGCGGAAGCTCCGTCATCCCTCCCGCAGCAAGAAGCTCAAGGACTTTCTGAACTGAGGTGACGGGCCATGACGCTGGATTTTGACCGCATGCCCTCCCTGGTGCAGCCCCGGTTCAAGGGCGGCCAGGGGGAGGCCGAGACCCGGATCTTTCAGGACGACATGGGGAAGATCCTGCGGCTGACGCTTCAGCCCGGCTCCTCCATCGGTCTGCACACCCATGAGGACAGCTGCGAGATCATGTACTTCCTGTCCGGCACCGGGGTGTGCCTGGACGACGGCGCGGAGGTGCCGGTGGGCCCGGGCCTGTGCCATTACTGCCCCCGGGGTCACAGCCACAGTGTCGTCAACACCGGCACAGAGCCTCTGGTGATCCTGGGCATCGTGCCCAATGCAAAATAAAGCAAAGGGAAAGAGCATATCCATATGAACCTGCAAGAATTTTTCGCGGAAAATCCCCGGGTGGCCATCGCTTTTTCCGGCGGGGTGGACTCGTCCTACCTGCTGTATGCCGCCCTGCACTACGGGGCCCGGGCAAGGGCCTATTATGTAAATTCCGCCTTCCAGCCGGCCTTTGAGCTGGAGGACGCCCGGCGTCTGGCCGGGGAACTGAACGCCGACATGAAGGTCCTGCCGGTGGACGTGCTGGCGTCGGAAACCGTAACGGCCAACCCGCCGGACCGGTGCTACCACTGCAAGCAGATGATCTTCCGCACCATCCTGGCCGCGGCGGAGGCGGACGGCTTCACCGTGCTGCTGGACGGCACCAACGCCTCCGACGACGCCGGAGACCGGCCCGGTATGCGGGCCCTGCGGGAACTGTCGGTGCGCTCTCCCCTGCGGGAGTGCGGCCTGACCAAGCGGGATGTCCGCATGCTGTCCCGGGACGCAGGACTGTTTACCTGGGACAAGCCCGCATACGCCTGCCTGGCCACCCGCATCCCCACCGGACAGCCCATTACGGCTCGGGACCTGGCTGTCACCGAGGCGGCGGAGAGCGATCTGTTCTCCTTGGGCTTCACGGACTTCCGGGTGCGCCTGGTGGGCCGCAGCGCCAAGATTCAGCTGCCCGCCGCCCAGATGCCGGGGCTGCTGGAGCACCGGCAGGAGATTTTGCAGCGCCTGGGGCCGGATTATGACGGCGTATGGCTGGATTTGGAGGGACGAGGATGAACAGCGATACCAGAAAGCTGCTGGAGGCCGTGCAGCAGGGCGCCATGTCCGTGGACGACGCGCTGCTGGCCATCAAGAAGGAGCCCTTTGCCGACATCGGCTATGCAAAAGTGGACATGCATCGGGGCATCCGCCAGGGGGCGGCGGAGGTGATCTACGGCGCGGGAAAAACCGTCGCCCAGATGATCGGCATCGTGGGCGTCATGCGCCAGCACGGCCAGAAAACCATTCTCATCACCCGGCTGTCTCCGGAGTCGGCGGCGGAAATTGCCGCCGTGTATCCCCTGGATTACCGGGCCGAGGCCCGGTGCGGCATCATCGGCGACCTGCCGGAGCCTGACGGCATCGGCCGCATCGTTATCGCTACCGGCGGCACCAGCGATATCCCCGTAGCCGAGGAGGCCGCCCTGACGGCGGAGGTCCACGGCAACGAAGTGCTGCGGCTGTACGATGTGGGGGTGGCGGGCCTGCACCGGACCCTGTACCATATGGACGATATCATGAGCGCTTCGGTGATCATCGCCATTGCCGGCATGGAGGGAGCCTTGGCCAGCGTCATCGGCGGTCTGGCGGACTGCCCGGTGATCGCCGTGCCCACCAGCGTGGGCTACGGCGCGTCCTTCGGCGGCGTGTCGGCTCTGCTGTCCATGCTGAACTCCTGCGCCAGCGGCGTGTCGGTGGTGAACATCGACAACGGCTTCGGCGCGGGGTATCTGGCCAGTATGATCAATCACATGGAGGTGAAAAAATGAGGACCCTGTATCTGGACTGCGGCATGGGCGCTGCCGGGGATATGCTGACGGCGGCCCTGCTGGAGCTGCTGCCCCGGCCGGAGGAGTTTGTGAAGCGGCTCAACGGCCTGGGGATTCCCGGCGTGACCTATCACCGGGAACAGGCGGAAAAGTGCGGCATCACCGGCACTCACATCACCGTGACGGTGGACGGCCACGCAGAGGGCGAGCACGACCACGAGCATGACCATCACCATGAGCATGACCACGAGCACCACCATCACCACAGCGGCATGGAGGAGATCGGCCATCTGATCGGGCACCTGCCGGTGTCGGAAAAGGTGCGGGCGGACATCCGGGCGGTGTACGACAGCATTGCCCAGGCGGAGAGTCACGTCCACGGCGTGCCGGTGACGGACATCCATTTCCATGAAGTGGGCACCATGGACGCCGTGGCGGACGTGACGGCGGTGTGCCTGCTGATGGAGGAGTTGGCGGCGGACCAGGTGATCGCCTCCCCGGTGCATGTGGGCGGCGGCACCGTCCGCTGCGCCCACGGCGTTCTGCCGGTGCCTGCCCCGGCCACGGCATATCTCCTGCGGGATGTGCCCATCTATGGCGGGGCCATCCAGGGGGAGCTGTGTACCCCCACCGGGGCGGCTCTGCTGCGGCATTTTGTCACCCGCTTCGGCGACATGCCGGTGATGACCCTGGAATCCGTGGGCTACGGCATGGGGCGGAAGGACTTCCCCCGGGCCAACTGCCTGCGGGCCATGCTGGGGGAGACGGCGGCGGAGAGCGGCGACGTGGTGGAGCTGGCCTGCAACCTGGACGACATGACCGGCGAGGGCATCGCCTTCGCCATGGAACGGCTGCTGGCCGCCGGGGCACTGGATGTGTACACCTTGCCCATTGGCATGAAAAAATCCAGGCCTGGCGTGATGCTGTGCGTCCTGTGCCGGGAGGAGCAGCGGGAGGACATGGTGCATCTGCTGCTGCGGCACACCACCACCCTGGGCGTCCGGGAGACCCGGCACCGGCGGTATACCCTGTCCCGCAGCCAGGACACCGTGAACTCCCCCTGGGGCCCCGTGGCCCGGAAAACCTCCCAGGGCTGGGGCGTCCGGCGGCAGAAGCCGGAATATGAGGACCTGGCCCGTATTGCCCGGGAGCAGGACCTGACCCTGGACCAGGTCCGGGATGGGCTGAAGTGAAAACAAGAGGACCGGCTGCCGAAGCAGCCGGTCCTTTTTGCGCCTTGATGCGATTATACCAGAACCTGTTAAAAAGCTTTTCAAGCTTTTTAACAGGTTTTGTATGAGACGTCACAGCGTGTTTTCACACGCTGTGCGTGCGCCCGGCGCACGGGATTCTTGATTAAATTTTTGAATCAAGAATCAGTATTAATACCCGAACAGCATGTCCCGGCGAATCTCCGCCAGGTTGTGGGCGCCGCACATGGCCATGGTGTCCGCCAGCTCCGCCTGGAGCTTTTTCACCAGCACGGCGGGGCCCTCCGATCCGCCGCCATAGACCATGGTGACGAAGGGACGGCCAATGAGCACGCCGTCCGCGCCCATGGCCAGGGCCTTGAAGATGTCCGTGCCGTTGCGCAGGCCGCCGTCCACCAGGATGGTCAGCTTGCCGCCCACCGCGTCGGCGATGGCGGGCAGGACCTCCGCCGTGGAGGGACACTGATCCTGGACCCGGCCGCCGTGGTTGGACACCACGATGCCGCTGGCCCCGGCCTCCAGGGCCTTCAGCGCGCCGCGAACGGTCATGATGCCCTTGATGATAAAGGGCTTTTTGGCGTAGTCGATGATCTGCCGCAGCTCCTCCACGGTCTTGCTGCCTGCCGGGGGGGTCAGCCCCTTCAGGAAGGGCAGGCCCGCCGCGTCGATGTCCATGGCCACGGCCATGGGGTCCGCCCGGCGCACGGCGTCCAGCTTGGCAAACACCGTTTCCATGTTCCAGGGCTTCACCGTGGGCACGCCCAGGCCCCCGGCGGCGGTGATGGCGTGCAGAGCGCCCTCCATCACGGCGGGGTTGGTGCCGTCGCCGGTGAAGGCGGCGATGCCCGCCTGGGCGCAGGAGGACACCAGAATGTCATTGTAGGTCAGATCGTCGTATTTATCCCCATAGTGGAGCTTCATGGCCCCCACGGGGGCGGCGAAGATGGGGGCGGCAAACTTCTGCCCGAACAGGGTGAAGGTGGTGTCAATGGGAGCATTTTCGCAGATGGTGTCCATGTTGATGCACACCTCCTGCCACTTCTGATAGTTGCGCAGCATGGTGGCGGCGGTACCCTTGCCGCCGGGGCCGGGCACCTGGGTGCGGCAGGCCATGCCGTTGCATACGGGACATGCCTTGCAGTACGGGCCGCTGCACTCCCGGGCGTTTTTGAGAATTTCGTTGTAATCCATAGGGAAAACCTCCTCAATTGCGTGATATAGCCCTATCATAGCGCACCGGAAACGTTTTTGCAACCGATTTTGTCGGTCCGGGGCGAAAAAAGACCGGTTACAAAAGTATACTAAACGGTAACAAAACCGTTACAATGGTTAAAAATGGTTACAATACACGAAAATCTATTGTTTTTTTGCGGAGTAACTGTATAATACAGTCATGGAGTCCGAACGTTGTCCGTTTGAAAGGAGAGAACCATGAACTCGAAAAGACGATTTTTCAGCATATGCACGGCCCTGTGCCTGGTACTTCTGCTTCTGGCGGGATGCGCCGCCAAGCCCCAGCCCGCCGATGTTGACACGGACCAGCCGGACCCGGTTCGGGGGGTGGGCCTTCCGGAGGCGGGCGAGTGGACGGTGCCGCTGCTGACGGTCTATCGCCTGGACGGCGGCGAGGACAATCGGGTGCAGATGCTGTACACCGGCCAGTGGGATCTGCAGAAGGGCTGCATCACCACCGGTGAGCTTTATGAAACGAAGCATTGGGCGCCCTTGACGCCCCGGAGCCTGCCGGAGGAGTGGCAGCCGCAGTTCATCGACCAGTACGATGGCTCGTTCGCCTGTACCAAGGACGGCGAGACTCTGCGGGAGACGCCGCCGGAGGGCGGCGGCAACGTGTTCCGGATGGCTCTGGATGGGGACACGGTGGTGGCCGTCTACTATCAGTCTGTGGCGGATCAGAGCGGCCTGGTGACGGGAGTAGTCGTCTCCGTGGCCCGGTATCCCCTGGGACACCCGGAACAGGCGGAGTGGAGCCATATGGACGTGGGGCCGGAGCACGTCTCCGAGGTGTCCACCCAGCAGCCGGTCTATCTGGACGGCAAGGTGTATATGGCGGGGCATGAGACGGTGCTGGCCTTTGACCCGGTGACCCAGGAGGTCACGGAGCCTCTGGACATTGCCCGGCTGGATACCCTCTGGCCGGAGGGAAAGCCCACCGACCCGGAGTTCGGTTATGTGGGCGTCGCCATTGCGGGATGCTATGACGATGTGCTGATCGTCAACCGGATCCTCTATGCAGGGGACAGCTATCACGGCATGGACGCCGTGTATAAGGGCGGCGTGCTGGCAGGGGTGATGGAATACCGCTCGGAGTCCCCGGAGCAGCTGTATCTCTATGACGGCGGCCTGCGCCAGGTGGGGACCTTCACCCCCCTGAGCCAGAATGGCCTGGAATTTTTCACCAACAAGTACCCCATGCGGTTCTGATACTGATTCTTGATAAAGATTTTAATCAAGAATCCCGTGCGCTGCGCGCACGCACAGCGTGTGAAAACACGCTGTGACGTCCCATACAAAACCTGACGCACCTTCGGTGCTATAAAAAGCTTTTCAAGCTTTTTAACAGGTTTTGGTATGATATAAATAACCCCCCCGCCCGGCCCTGCGGCAAGCAGAGTCGGGCGGGGCAGCTTTTCAAAAAAGCCTCGCAGAGTTTGCCGCCCGCAGGCGGCAAATCAAATGCAATCCATTTTCGCCCGGGGCGTGTACCTGGGCGAAAATTCTTCTCAGTCTGCAAGTGTGGAATTGGTTCGCCCATGGCGAACCAATTATGCGCGCGGCAGACTGCAAGCCTTTTGTCCAAAAAGGGCAAAGCCCTTTTTGGACAGTCTCCCCCCGCTCGGCCCTGCGGCAAGCAGAGTCGGGCGGGGGCGTATTTTATTCCGGTGTCTGTTCCGGCTCCTCCTCCGTGATGGTGGGGATGAAGGCCCGGGCCAGCTTGCCCCGGCCCCGGTGCTTGATATAGAAATATCCGATGGTGCTGAACACCACGGCTCCCACGAAGTTCACGAACAGGTCCTCCATGGTGTCATACAGGCCGATGTCCAGGTATCCGTCAAAGCCCAGGTCCTGGCCGTTGACGGCCACGGAGTGGATGCCGTCAATGGTGACGGGGATGTTGCTGTTGGTGGGGTCCAGCATCACGGAGGTGACGGACTGGATCACGGTGTCCTTCTGCATGTCCATGTGGAACAGCCGGTCCATGCCGAACTCGAAAAACTCCCACATGACGCCAACGGTCATGGAGAAGCAGAAGGCTGCCAGGGCCACATACACCGGCGAAAGCTGGAATTTGATGCGGCTGTTGCGGTTGAGGATGTCAATCAAGGCGAAGCCCGTGGCGGCGCACAGGAACCCCGTGGTGGTGTGGAGCATGGAGTCCCAGTAGGGATAGGTGATGAAATAGCACCCCAGCTCCCCCAGGATCTCCGCCGCGAAGATGAACAGCAGAATGATGATCTCCAGGGCGGAGGGCAGCTCGATGCCGAAGTTCTGCTGGATGAAGAAGGGCAGCATAAACAGCACCAGCACCAGCAGGCAGATGAAGGCGCTCTCATACTCCCGCCGGAGGATAGAGGACACCAGAACGGCGATGACGATCAGACGCAGCACCAGGTATACGGCGAACACCGCCGGGCGGCGGCGGATGATGGGCCCCAGGTCCCGGAGCTTGCGGCGGGGCGGCTTGGGTTCGTGCTTCATAAAATGATTCCTTCCTCGTGCATTTCTTCTTGCATAGTGGGATGAATTGTAACATATTCCAGGAGAAAATGCAACAAATAACGCAAAATAACGCATCGGAGGGCCCGCCTGTCGGCGGACCCTCCGGATAACCATGATGCTTTTACAGGTTTGGCTCCATCAGGAGAACCAGCCCAGGCCGAAGAAGCTGTCCAGCTGACCGGCCAGAATCAGGATCATGATGATGGGGGTGATATACTTCACGCACACGTTGAAGAATGCCTTGCTCTTGAAGCGGTTGCCCTCCAGGCAACACTCGTCGTCCACGATCTGGGGACCCAGCTCCCAGCCGATGCAGATGCACATCAGCAGAGCGCCCAGGGGCATCAGGATACCCTCGGCCACGCAGTCGAAGAAGTCCAGCCAGCAGTCGCTCCAGCCGCTGGCCTCGATATTCAGCAGGGTGGCGGGGGCAATGCCGTTTTCGCCCAGGCCGTCCAGGCACACCAGCACGCACAGGACACCGGCAGCGATGGCAGCCAGGATGGAATAAGGCTTGCGCTTGTCGCCCTTACCGGCGTCGCGGGCATCATCCACGAAGTGGGCCACGATGACCTCCAGCAGGGAGATGGAGGAGGAGATGGCGGCAAAGACCACCAGCAGGTAGAACAGGATGCCGAAGATGGGGCCGATGGAGCCCATCTTGTCGAACACGTTCTGCATGGTGATGAACAGCAGCTTGGGGCCGCCCACGGCGCCTGCGGCGTCCAGGGCGAAGCGGCTGGGCATCACGGCCAGACCGGCCATCAGGGCGATCAGGGTGTCGCACACCACGATGACCAGGGCGTTCTTCTCCACGTTCTGCTTCTTGTCCAGATAGGAACCGTAGGTGATCATGATGCCCATGCCCAGAGACAGGGAGAAGAACATCTGACCGCCGGCGGTGGCGAGGATGCTGATGAAGTTGGGGATCTCGGTGACGTGCTTGACCACGGGCACACCGGCAACGGCGCCGACCATGGCCCCGTCCACCAGAGCCTTGGCGGGCTCATAGTAACCGGTGCTGGTGACATAGCCCGGCTGGAACATATACTTCAGGCCGTCCAGGGCACTGCTGTGGATCACCTGCTGCACGGTGCTGCCGTCGGCCTGCAGAACGGCCACGGTGAAGTCGTTGCCGCCCAGGGTGCAGGCCCGGATGATGCAGATCACCAGCAGGATGAACAGGGCGGGCATACCCACGGAACAGACCTTCTCAATGCCGTTGCTGACGCCGCACATGACAATGAGCAGGGTGATGAGCACGAAGATCAGACCATAGATCACGGACTCGCCCTGGTTGGTCAGCAGGCCGCCGAACACCTCTGCGCCGCCCAGGCCGCCGGTGCCGAAGCCGGCGTTGAAGAGGTTGCCCAGGTTCACGGTGACATACTTGATGCAGTAGCCGCCCAGAGCGCAGTAGAACGACAGGATCAGGAAGGGTGCGATGATACCCAGCCAGCCCAGCCACTTGAAGCGCTTGGTGAGGATCTTATAGGTGCTGATGACGCCGCGGCCGGTCTTGCGGCCCAGGGCCAGCTCACCCACCATGACGATGAAGCCGCACAGTGCCGCCAGGATCAGATAGATGACCAGGAACGTGAAGCCGCCGTTGGCGCCCATCTTGTTGGGGAAGCCCCAGATGTTGCCAAGGCCCACTGCCGATCCCACGGCAGCCATCAGGAACCCGAATGTGGTTCCAAAGCCTTTTCTTTCTTCCATTGAATTCTCTCCTTTTCTTTTTCCTCCTCCGCCCCGGCGGGGCGGGAGCCGGCGCAGGCCGTGCCGGCGGCATGCGTCTATTGGACATATTCAAAGTATACAGAGTTTCGGCCAATTGCACAATTGACAATTTTAATAAACTTTTAACGTCAATTTCTGCAATTTTAACATTATGTGAACTTATTCACATTCTCTTTTTATGCACATTTTGCAATATGCCGAAATATTTGCCGGAAACCTACCTACCAACCCGCTCGCTTTTCTTTCATTGGACCCGGTGCTTTGTGAATAATTAAACGGCATTGTGTCAAATTTCACAAAAGTGCTGTTTTTCCGGTTTCTCTATGGGTTTTGCCTGATAAATTTTGTAACCATCTAAATTTTTTTGTATTTATTTTCATTTTTTTGCTGTTAGCGATTTACAACGCTGCAGAATTATGGTAAAATAACGCCTATGGAACAAAAACCCGGAGGGGCCTCCTGCGCCCCGGCCCCCCGGAAAGAAAGGGTGACTGCCTTGGCAAACGTATGCGCAGTTAAAATGGAGAATATCACCAAGCGCTTCGGCAAGGTAACGGCCAACAAGGACGTTACGCTGGAGCTGTATAAGGGTGAGATCCTGTCCCTGCTGGGTGAAAACGGCAGCGGCAAGACCACCTTGATGAATATGCTCTCCGGCATCTATTTCCCCGACGAGGGACAGATCTACATCGACGGTCAGCCTGTGACCATCGCCTCCCCCAAGGACGCCTTCGCCCTGGGAATCGGCATGATCCACCAGCACTTCAAGCTGGTGGACGTGTTCACCGCCACGGAAAACATCATCCTGGGTATGCCCGGGAAGCTGAACCTGGCCGAGGCCCGGAAGAAGGTCAAGGAGATCTGCGACCGGTACGGCTTCGACATTGACCCGGATCAGAAGATCTATGACATGTCCGTGTCCCAGAAGCAGACGGTGGAGATCGTGAAGGTCCTGTACCGCGGGGCCAACATCCTGATCCTGGACGAGCCCACCGCCGTGCTGACCCCCCAGGAGACCGACAAGCTGTTCGCCGTCATGCGCAACATGAAGAACGACGGCAAGTCCCTGATCATCATCACCCACAAGCTCCACGAGGTGCTGGACGTGTCCGACCGGGTGGCGGTGCTGCGCAAGGGCGAGTATATCGGCTGCGTGCAGACCAAGGACGCCAACCAGCAGTCCCTGACGGACATGATGGTGGGCCACGCCGTCACCCTGAACATCGACCGCCCCACCCCCGTGAACGTGAAGCCCCGGCTGGACATCAAGGGCCTGACGGTCTTTGACGAGATGGGCGTCAAGCGCCTGGACGACGTGACCTTCACCGTCAACGCCGGCGAGGTGCTGGGCATTGCCGGTATCGCCGGCTCCGGCCAGCGGGAGCTGCTGGAGTCCATTGCGGGCCTGTATCCTGTGGCCTCCGGCTCCGTCACCTATTATAATCCCGATAATGACCAGCCCAAGGAGCTGGTGGGCCTGAGCCCCATGGCCATCCGCAAGAGCGGCATCGCCATGTCCTTCGTCCCGGAGGACCGCCTGGGTATGGGCCTGGTGGGCTCCATGGGCATGACCGGCAACATGATGCTGCGCTCCTGGCGGAAGGGCGGCGGCATCTTCCTGGACCGCAAGGACCCCGAGGCCCTGGCCAACCGCATCTGGCAGGAGCTGGAGGTGGTGACCCCCAGCACCAGCTTCCCCGTGCGCCGCATGTCCGGCGGCAACGTGCAGAAGGTCCTGGTGGGCCGCGAGATCGCCCAGCAGCCCGCCGTGCTGATGACGGCCTACGCCGTCCGCGGCCTGGACATCAACACCTCCTATACCATTTATAATCTGCTGACCGAGCAGAAGATGAAGGGCGTGGCCGTGGTGTATGTGGGCGAGGATCTGGACGTGCTGCTGGAGCTGTGCGACCGGATCGTGGTTCTGTGCGGCGGTCAGGTCTCCGGCGTGGTAGATGCCCGGACCACTGACAAGCACCAGGTCGGCGCGCTGATGACGCTGGTGAACAAAGGAGGCAAAGCGGATGAATAAGAAATCCCTGTTCCACATTTCCAAGCGGGACACCCTGCCGTGGTACACCAACGTGGCCATCCGGGGCGGCGCCATCATCCTGGCGCTGGTGGTGTGCGCACTGGTCACCACCATCCTCACCGGCGAAAATCCCCTGAGCATTTACGGCACCATCCTCAAGGGCGCCTTCGGCACCGCCCGCAAGAGCTGGACCACCTGGGAAAACGTGGCCATTCTGCTGGGCATCTCCCTGGCGGTGACCCCCGCCTTCAAGATGCGCTTCTGGAACATCGGCGCCGAGGGCCAGGTCCTCATCGGCTGTCTGGCCTCCACCACCTGCATGATCTGCCTGGGCGGCAAGATGCCCAACTGGCTGCTGCTGGTGGTCATGACCGTCGCGTCCCTGGCCGCAGGCGCTCTGTGGGGCTTCCTGCCCGGCTTCTTCAAGGCCAAGTGGAACACCAACGAGACGCTGTTCACCCTGATGATGAACTATATCGCCACCCAGCTGGTGGCCTACTTCATCATCATCTGGGAGGTTCCCAAGGGCTCCGGCAAGATCGGCATCATCAACCAGGACACCCAGGCCGGCTGGCTGCCCACCATCGGCAACCAGAAGTACCTGCTGGCCATTCTGGTGGTGGCCATTCTCACGGGCCTGATGTACATCTATCTGAACTACAGCAAGCACGGCTATGAGATCGCCGTGGTGGGCGAAAGCCGCCGCACCGCCAGCTATGCCGGCATCAAGGTGGACCGGGTCATCATCCGGACCATGGCCCTGTCCGGCGCCCTGTGCGGCCTGATCGGCCTGCTGCTGACCTCCAGCACCGACCACACCATGACCACCACCATCGTGGACGGCCGGGGCTTCACCGCCGTCATGGTGTCCTGGATGGCCAAGTTCAACCCCGTTATCATGATCTTCGTGTCCCTGCTGCTGGTGGTCCTCAGCCGCGGCGCCAGCGAGATCTCCACGGCCTTCGGCCTGAACCGCTCCTTCTCCGATATCCTGACGGGCATCATCCTGTTCTTCATCATCGGCTGCGAGTTCTTCATCAACTACAAGGTCCAGTTCCGTTCTTCCGGAAAGAAGGAGGCGTGAGAAAATGAATTTTGATATTGTATCCTTCATCCCCCGCGCGGTCATGCAGGGTAT